>CAZEKE010000164.1:0-4414 GCA_964512815.1 uncultured Acidiferrobacteraceae bacterium | reverse complement strand
GCACCAGTCGATCTTTACGCCCCGTTCCATCAATGTCTCAATGACCCGTACCGTGCCGTCTAGGGCAGGGCCTTCTTCGTCACTGGTCAGCAGCAGGGCAATCGAACCCCGGTGGTTTGAATGATTCCTGACGAACAGGCGGCAAGCCGTTGCCATCGCGGCGAGGCTCCCTTTCATATCTGCCGCACCCCGCCCATGGAGTACACCATCCACCACTTTCCCCTCAAACGGAGGATACTTCCATTGATCAGTGGGGCCGGTCGGTACCACATCGGTATGACCGATGAAGACCAAGAGGGGCGGCGTTGATCCCCGCCGAATCCAGACATTCTGAACTTCCCCGAAGGGCAGACATTCGCTGATAAAGCCGGAAGGTTCGAGTACCCGCGACAGAATGTCCTGGCAGCCGGCATCTTCGGGTGTGACCGACGCTTGCTGAATCAGTCGCTGGGCAAGTTCCACGGTTGAAGACAAGCGAGGACCTTAATCAGGGTGAATTCGGTTACATTCTACGGGATAAAGTGTCCGGGCGGTGCCAGACCCTCGTCTACAGGGACTTGGCCGCAGACAGTCTGGATAAAACAAGACCAGTGAATGGGCGTTGGTAGGGGTAAACCCGTTCGGGGTGAGTGGCCCCGACTCCTACCGGCAAAGGAAAAAGGCACGTACGTCATGAGTGAGACAGGGGCGCTGCTGCTGAAAGTTGATGAACCGCGGGCCGAGGCATGGACCGCTGCGCTCGCGGAGTTCCTGCCGGACGTACCCGTCAGAGTCTGGCCAGATGTCGGAGAACCGGGGGAGATCCGATTTGCCCTGCTATGGAAACCAACGTCTACGCTCTTTGAAGGTCTCGACAACCTCGAAGTAATTTTTTCGGTCGGCGCCGGATTTGACCATTTGCTGGCCTGTCCTACGCTGCCGGCAGGAATTCCCGTGGTCCGTATGGTCGAGCCCGAACTGACGTCAGGAATGGTCGAATACGTTGTCTTCAACGTATTGAGGTTCCATCGTCGAATGGATGAGTATCAGCGTTTTCAGCAGGAAGGACTCTGGCAGGCGCTCGACCAGGTCCCAGCCAAGGAGACTTCCGTTGGGATCATGGGTCTGGGCGTAATGGGGGCTAACGCAGCCAGAGTTCTGGCCTGCTTGAACTACCGGTTGCTTGGTTGGAGCCGGTCGGAAAAAGATATAGCTGGACTGCAGAGCTTTGTTGGCAAAGGACAACTGAACACATTCTTGGCGCAGACGAAGATTCTGGTTGTTCTTCTGCCGTTGAGCCAGGAGACAAGAAAGCTCATTGATCAGGATGTGCTGTGGCAACTTCCCCGAGGGGCGTTTGTTATCAATGCTGGTCGTGGAGGGTTAGTGAACGAGTCCCATCTGATTGAGGCACTGGATAGTGGACAGATTGCCGGGGCTGCACTGGACGTGTTCGACCAGGAACCCCTGCCGTCTGAACATCGGTTTTGGCATCACTCGGCGGTCACTCTGACTCCACATATTGCCAGCCTCACCAACCCTACAACGGCAGCGCAGTTTGTTGCTGAGAATATTGAACGACACCGCGCAGGCCGCCCACTGCTGTATGTCGTTGATTTTGCGCGGGGGTATTGAGCGGTTGCCAGGTGTTTACTCCGGGTCCAGCCGGGTCTCGCTGATGATTTTCCAATTTTCGCCGGATTGCCGTTTCCAGAACTGATGTACGCTACGCGTGTGATCTTGGTTTCCGCTGAATCGGAGAACGGCCAGCATGTGGCCCGGTTCGCCGGGATAGGAATAGAGCGCGGTGTCGACAAGGCGGGTGGCACCATCAGCAGGGTCGGTGTCAAGTAGAACGCTTTTCCCGGGATTTGTATAAAAGCTCCGGAGCGTTGTTGTAGCGCCAAGCTGCCAGGTCTCATGCCACTTGTCGCTGAATTCGTTCAACTCCTGTTTTTGCGTGTCCTGCACCCCTGGAGTGATCCATTGTGGTTGATCATCAATGATGACCGGTGTGGCGAACGGTTGGCGGAGAGCTTGATATAGCGCTTCGAAATCCTGGTTAGACAGGCTGATGCAACCATCCGTTGCACGTGGGCCGCGATTTACCCAACCCGGTTCGGTCCCGTGCAGCCAGATACCATATCCGCTGCGTTGCTTCAGTCGATCCAGGGAGTTCGGATAATTGATCGGCAGGGCCCCTGATCCGTATCGTTCATGCAGTTGACCGTCTGGAATGTACGAGGTGATGAAATAGATGCCCACCGGTGTCTTCCGATCACCCTCACGCTGTTTTCCAGGCCCGTTATGCCCGATGGACGCATAGTAATCTGCAGTGACCTCCAGTTCCCCATCGTGATAGGAATACAGGTAAAGCCGTGAGGCGGGCAGATCCACGAAAATGAGGTCCGGATGTGACGGATCCAAGGTGGCCAGTGTTGCTGGTATAAGGTCTGTTCGTTCTGCCCTGAGTTCGGTGTTGAACCGCCAGCGTTCAGCCAGCTGTTTTCGGAGGTGCTCCAGCGACGCCTGACCGCGTTCATCAGCGAGAGGGTCGACCGGTTTTTCAAGACCTGCCTGTGCCGCAAGCAGGTCGGCGTAAATGAGATATCCCAGACGAGAATCGGGATTGTCGGTGAGAAGCTGCTGTATGTGAGTCAAGGACTGCAGGTGATCACCTGCGAGCAGCCTGTCGACGGTATCCAGAAGCTGAAATTCGTAAAGCGGTTTAGCAGCAAACGGTGCTACCGAAGGGAAAAGCCAGGTCAGCAGTACTACAGCGGTTACGGTGTGCTTCAACCTGAATATAGCGGCCGATTGAAATAACGAGGCGGCCTGCCGGGCGAATTCCCTCATTGGCTGCCGGTTGCCGGGCGGGTGAGTGCCCCGATGGCTGACAACTCCAGCGGCACGTCGGATTTCGTGCTGTCGGTTCCCATTGCCTTTCGGTACGCAGTTATCGCGCGATCTGCATACACCTGGCTGAGATTCCGATAGACGATGGAGTACACGGCATGGGCCTCAAGCGCCTGTTGAAGCAGTTCGGCGGCCCGTTCGGTGTCGCCTTGGGCGGCGTAGAGTACACCGAGGTTGTTATAGGGTTCTGGCATACCGGGGTGGTCTGTGATCAGTTGCTCATAGAGATCGACTGCAGCATCGACATCACCGCTTGCAGCGAGCGCTCTAGCCTTCACGAACAGCAATTCCGGGCTGTCTGGCCGTACTTCCAGTAGAGCGTCGGCTTGTTGAATGGCAATGGCAGTCTGGCCGTGCTGCAGGCTTTTCTCCACGACACGGGTATCGACTCTATCCGCACACGCATTTGCGTGAATGAGCGTTCCCCACAGCAAAGCGGTGCAGGCTGGGATGAAGGTCAGCCTCATCCGGTCCGCTCTCTAGACGGAATCAGCTCTATTGGGCGCTGGAACAATGCCGAAGTGGGTATCGATGGGAGGGAATCAGGGCAACGATTAACGGTCACCAGCTGTGCGGGCAGCCAACCACCGGGCCTGCCAGTCGGCGGTAACGGAACTCAAAGTGCGCAAATGGTCGCTGCGCATCCATCCGGATACCGAATTCATGACCCGCAGGCGTATCCAGTCACCTTTTCGATTGACCACGGAAACCACCGTACCGCTGTCGAGGATGCCCAGTACGTCGGATTCTTTTGTGGTTGATGGCAACGACCGGATTCGGACCCGATCGCGATTGATCGAGGCTTCGTTTCCGGTCTCGTCAACAAATGTTCCCCACACCCAGACATTCAGTCCGGCTGGCACCTGAACCATATTCCATCCGCTTTTGCTGCCGATGATCTTGATCGGTGTGTTGATTTTCATCTGGGCGATCACGGCGCCGCCAGGGTCAGGACGGCCGAGAATCTTGGCTTTTGGTTCAGCGACCACAGCCGCACGAAACAGGGGTGGGGCATCGGCCTCGGATGAACCGCTGGAGCCGGTTCCGGATGTGCTCCGGTCAGAAGTCTGTGGTTCCTCTGCGCCGCCGTTCCGTGCGGCAGCCTGCCAGCGGCCGAGCCACGCCTGAGTGACGCCGGGATGGGTGTCCAGTTGCCGGGACCGGATCCAGACCCGGGTTGCTTTGGGAGCCGACACCTTTTTCCAGTCGCCGGATTCTTCTGATATTCTGACGTGTTCACCTTTGACGTAGCGGCCGACGACAATCGAATCATCTGCGGAAGAAGGTTGTGAACGGGCGCGAACGCCGTCACCTGTAATCCGGGCACTGTTGCCCTGGCCCTAAACTTAACGTCAAAAGACTCAGACACTGATGCCCACGGGCACGTGCACCTCCGACCACTCGCCGGATGTTTTCACGATCTTGACAGGCATGCCGGCGGCCAGCCTGAGTTCTGCCGACGAGTTCCGGTTACCGAGTCGTGCAGCCGCTCCGCTGCCGAGATCTGTAGCTGAAGTGT
>CAZEKE010000163.1:0-3022 GCA_964512815.1 uncultured Acidiferrobacteraceae bacterium | reverse complement strand
AGGCTTCCTCAGCCGTTAATGGATCACAGGTCAGGATCATTTCCAAGGCACGAGCCAGTGGTATGGAACGCGGCAGCCGCTGGGTACCACCAGCACCTGGAATGATCGCCCATTTAACCTCAGCCAGGCCGAGCCGGGCGTGGTCTGCGGCGACCCTTAAGTCGCAGGCGAGTACCATTTCCAGCCCGCCCGCCAGCGCCACACCGTTGATGGCGGCGATGATGGGTATGAAGGTCTTGAATCCCCGGGTGATCCCGCCGAAGTTCCAGTCTTCCATAACCCCTTTGCCCTGGGCTGGAATCAGCGTTTTCAGGTCAGCGCCGGCAGAGAAGGCCTTGTTTCCGGCACCCGTGAGAATCGCCACCCACAGACTTTCATCGTCGCGAAACTCTGCCCAGACCCGTTCCAGTTCTTCATTGTGCGCCATGTCCAGCGCATTCATCGCCTCCGGGCGATCGATCGTCACCACCGCCAGGCGCCCGTCCCGGTCCAATCGGATGCTCATGCTGTTTCGCCTTCCGTAACAATCGTGTCTTGATCAGGAGCCTGATGCTAGATTAACCCAATTGCAGAACTGCCCACTACCGGTGCCCTTACGCCGATTGATTGAAGTAACTTCGCGTGGTTTCAATCGGCCTTAACGCCGAGCAGGCTCACGTATCCCCCAGAACACGAACACACCGGCCACTGCACACAGAACCGACAGCATAAAAGCCGGCATATAGCCTCCGCTCAGATCGTACAGAACCCCCGACAACCAGGTGCCTATCATGCCTCCGAGGCCCACACCCATGGTCATTCCGCCATAGATTGCACCCAGACCCCGACCCGCAAATACCCGTGAAGCCTCAGCCGACACAATCGGGCCCCTGGACCCCTGGCTCAGCCCCAGCGGGATGATCGCGAGAGCCATCAGAATGAACAAGGGGAAAGCCATCAGAACTGCCAGACCGATGACACCCGTAATTGTCATGCCATAGGACAGCGTCGCAACCCGCCGTGAGCCGTACTTCCCGGCCAGCCACCCGGTACCCGCGATACCGAACACGGTAAGAAACCCGTGCGCGCTAAAGGCCAATGACGCCGTGGTGGCGCCAAACCCGACCGACACCAGATAAGCCACCATCTGTGGCGAGACCAGGTATATCGCAATAGCGGTGACAAACAGAATCATGAAAAGAGACCAGAAGACCCGGGTTCGAAGTGCCGACCTCAGGTCAGAGCTGGCAGATTTCTGACCCCCACTGCTGTTCCTGGTAAGCGTCGACAGACCCGGTTCGGTTGGTCGATGCAGCCGTTGCCACGGCAACAGGTATACGACCACCGCTGTGGCAAGCAGAATCAGGCCCAGAGATCTGTAAGTCTCTCGCCAGCCAATCGAATCAATCAGGACCTGGGTGACAGGGATCCACAACATCACACCGGCACCCATGCCGGCGTAGGCGATGGAGATTGCCGGAGACAGTTGAGCGGCCCTTGGACCCTGGTACCAGCGGGCGATCAGCACCGTCGCTGTGGTCATGCCGATTGCCGTCATGGCCACGCCGGCCATAACACCGCTTGTGAGGTAGAAGTGCCAGGGTGCTGTGCCGAACTGCGCGAGCAGGAAAGCGAATCCGTAAAGCCCCAGACCACCTGTGTAAACCAATCGGGGACCGAACCTGTCCGCAAACCACCCGACAACGATTCCCGCCAGACCGTGGGCCCCCATGTAGAGGGCATAGATACTGGCAAGGGTCGCCCGGGACCAACCCATGTCTGATTCGATCGGCAGCAGAAAAACGGCAAATGTTTCGCCCATGCCCCGCGACATCAGATTCATGACAAAGGCGAGAACGACCACCATCGTGGCGGTCTGGCTGAGACCGTGACCAGTGGAGTGGTTCAAAGTGCTGAAAACCGGCTCGCTCGGGCACAGCCGTCTCTTTTCAGAACGGTCAATCGATCTCCAGTGATTCCAGGTTGCGCAGCGCAGCAAGCAGGGCAGCATCCAGTGGCCGTTGTGCTTCCGCCGGGTGTTCGGATATGGCGTCCAGGGCAGACGTTACATCCTTTTCGATGATGCCTATGGTGTTAGCGGCAGAATATCCTTCCCTGGCCCAGTCGATCTCATCGAAGTGGTCAGCGAACCAGTTCGAACCTGAACTGGCTTTCATGACCCTCAGCAGATATTTCTGATCGATGCCAAGTGCCCGGGCCATACCCAGTACCCTGTGGGTCGCAGCCACGGAAGTGGCCGCACAGTAGTTGTTGAGAACCTTGGTCGTCATGCCAGTGGATACCGGCCCCATCCGGAAAGATGTCTCACCCATCACTTCGAACAGCGGAGTGATGCGTTCAAGCACGTCGTCCGATCCCCCCAGCATGAAGGAGAGGGTGCCGCTTCTGGCCCGGTAAGGTGCCCCACTCATCGGCGCATCGACCAGCGCTACACGTTCCGGTAACTCCCGGCCAAGGTCCCGGATAAAACGGGGTGACACCGTGGAACTGATGACCAGAACATCCGGGACCTGTGGCCCGCTTACGATACCCTGTTCGTTACCGAACAACAGTGCACGGGTCTGGGCTGCATCCCGCACGACCGAAATCACGATGTCACAGCGATCTGAAAACTGGGCTGCATTCGTAATCATGCGACTGGCAAATTCACCGAACTCGGCCGCGGGCCGCACATCGTGTCCCCAGACCTCGTAACCGGCACCGGCCAGACGCCGTGCCATAGGCAGCCCCATCGCCCCGCAGCCCGCAATTCCGATGACATTCTTAACCATGCTTCGCGCTCCTGTCTGTGACCGACTGCAAACGCCTCCAACGACCTGTCTCCGGTCCATAAAGTAGTTTAAGGGCCGCCCGGCGGTGTCGGTTTGGCCAGCGCCGGAGCCTTTGGCCTGACGAACAATCTGCGTGTCGAGTCGCTGATCTTACAGCGCCCAGATCCTGAATCTTCGGGTCGGTAGCCATTTCGGGTCACCCATCGCCCTTCATCAGAACGGGACCAGCTACATCGTGTTTCTCTGACTGA
>CAZEKE010000162.1:0-3288 GCA_964512815.1 uncultured Acidiferrobacteraceae bacterium | reverse complement strand
CCATGTCACGGCGACCGATATCTCACAGATTGCGTTACAGGTCGCAGCGGCCAATGCACTCAAATTCGGGATTCACAACGTTGCCTTCCTGTGCGCCGACTGGTTCGAGCCCGTCGTCGAATCTGGCTTCCGGGTGATCGTTAGCAATCCGCCTTATGTTCGGTCCCATGACCCACTGCTCGAGGCCAGTACGCGTTACGAGCCCCGCGAAGCGTTGTTTGCCGGCGAGGATGGGCTACAGGCTCTTAGATCCATTTGTGCAGAAGCTGCAACTCACCTCGAACCTGCCGGTGCCCTGATACTGGAACACAGCCATGACCAGGGCCCGGCACTGCAGGCCCTGTTGTCGGCAGCAGGATTCAGTTCTATAGTCACCCGCGCAGACGGCGCCGGACTGCCCCGCGTCACTCTTGGCAGATTAGTGAGGAAAGCGTAAATGTTTGGATCTTTGCAGAGAAAACTGGAACTGCCCACCGACAGCGAAGCCCTCCCGGGCCGGGACCAGTCGATGGTCCTGCCGAACCGGCACTTCGTGCACAACCGCCCGATCAAGCCACCTTTTCCTGCCGGCAATCGAACCGCCCTGTTCGGGCTGGGCTGTTTCTGGGGTGCAGAAAGATGTTTCTGGACGCTGGACGGTGTTTACACAAGTGCTGTGGGATACGTAGCAGGTGAAACGCCCAATCCAACTTACCAGGAGGTCTGCACAGGACTAACCGGGCACAATGAAGTGGTACTGGTGGTCTACGACCCTTCGCTTACATCCTATTCGACGCTGCTTGGCGTCTTCTTTGAGTCCCACGACCCTACCCAGGGCATGCGTCAGGGTAACGATCTGGGCACGCAGTACCGATCAGGAATCTACACTTTCGACGAGGACCAGCGAACTGCGGCCTACGCATACAAGGCGTCATACGAGAGCGCACTGAACCGACACGGCCTTGGCGAGATCACGACGGAAATCATCGATGCACCGGAATTCTATTATGCCGAGGAATACCACCAGCAGTATTTGGCCAGAAACCCCGGCGGCTACTGTGGTCTGGGCGGGATCGGGATCAGCTGCCCCGCGCCTGCCGTTGGGTCGTGAGCCGAACCCTTAATCAGAACAGAGTCAGTCTGAAGCCGGCGGCTTGATCGGCATGGGGAATGCGGAGACGTTGCCGGTCTTTTCGCCATCTGCGGGCGTGATCTTGGACTTTCCTTCTTTTTCCACCTCATCGATACGGATAATGGCGTGTAACGGGATATACGTGACTTTCACGCCGCTGAACTCCGCTTTGAGTTTTTCTTCCGAGGGGTCAACGACCAGTTTCGAACGCTCTCCGAAGATGATGTCACCCACTTCCACGAACGCGTACATTGCGCCCTGGGTCACATCGTGCGCATATAACTCGTAGACATTGCCCTGGTTGTGGAAAACAACCCGGAAAATACTTTTCTTTTTTGTCATGGTCCAGCGTTTACTCTGTTCGCAGGTCTTGCAGACCCGGGTTGTGAAATTATAAGGCCCCGTGACATCGACTCCAAGTGAATGCCCAGACACACGGTCAGGGAATCTGGAAAAGCTGATACACGTGATGCGAGCCCTATCAGGAATCAAGAGTCTGTGGTTGTGCATGACCCTGCTTGCAGCCGGCATCTGCATGGAATCCCGGGCCGATCTGCCAGAAGGGCTCGCGACCCTACTCGCCCAGAGGTCGATTCCAGCGGAGTCACTGAGCGTCTACGTCAAGCGAGTGGGACAGTCCTCACCCCTGGTAGAACACCTGGCCGATACCTCGAGAAACCCGGCTTCCACGATGAAGCTGATGACGACAGCCGCGGCACTGGAACTGCTGGGACCCGACTACCGCTGGAGTACACGGCTCTTTATTGACGGCAAGCTGAACAACGGCACCCTCAAAGGAGACCTGATTCTCAAAGGTGGCGGTGACCCGTGGCTGGTGAAGGAGAGATTCTGGCTTCTGTTACGCGAATTGCGCCAGCGGGGTGTACAACGAATCGAGGGAGACCTCGTAATCGATGACAGCCTGTTCGACAATGCAGCGATCGCCGGCCAAACACTCGATGGAAAAGTCTATAGAGCGTACAACACCCGCCCCAGTGCAGTGCTGGCCAATTTTGCAGTCACACTTTTCCGGATTCACCGGAACGGACAACGACTTGCCGTTGACGTTGAGCCACCCGCCGTAACCTTGCGGGTGGAAAACCAGGTAACACCGCTCTCCGGCGCTTGTGCCGGGAGGATCGGGGGCATCCTGATGGACGTGGTGAACGAGGATTCAGATCAGACCACCGTACAATTTCGCGGCAAATACCCTCCGGCCTGCGGCGAACACAGGCGCCTGCGAAGAGTTCTGACACACCACCAGTACGTCTATGGATTGTTCCGCAGCCTGTGGGAGGAGATAGGCGGAAGTCTGACGGGCAGCTGGCGCCTGGGACAGGTACCTGACAAGGCCAGGCTGTGGGTTAACTTCAAGTCGGTACCCCTCGCGGACGTGACGAGGAACATCAACAAGTACAGCAACAACGTGATGAGCCGAAACCTTTTGCTCACTTTGGGCGCAGAATATGTGGGGACCCCGGCCCGACCTGCCGGGGGGTCCAGAGCGATACGCGATTGGCTGCAGGATGCCGGACTCGAAGTGCCGCAGCTTGTGATCACCAATGGAGCCGGGCTGTCCCGCGATGCCCGCCTTACAGCCCGCGGCCTGGGTCAACTCCTGGAGCACATGTACTCCAGCCCGGTGGCAGCCGAGTTCAAAGCATCGCTTCCAATAGCTGGCACGGACGGTACGGTTCGGCGGCGATTTCGGGGTGTTGGCAAACGAGGCCAATTGGGCGTCAAGACCGGACTGCTCAGAATCGGGCGGGCCATCGCGGGCAATGCTCAAACAGCGCCCGGCAAAACCTGGGTCGTGGTGCTGCTACACAATCACCGTTCTGCCGACGGTGCTTTAGGACGTCAGATTCAGGACCATCTGTTCCGCTGGCTATATCAACAACCCTAAATCCCGCTTTCGCGTCTGAGAATTATTGAAAACAGCCCGGGGACAGTGCCCCGCCGGGCGAAATCCGCTACCTGGCAACCTCTGAATTCCCGTGCATCAGCAGTTTCCAGGGTCTCGAGCCCGAGGGGACGGCATACGGATAAAATCAAGAAAATTTCTCTTTTTTTAATATAACTATTTGATTATAATATATATAAATAAACACAAATCAAAGCTAGGCGGTCGAGCATATCGTTCAGATCGTCGATCCGACTTGTCAAGCCTATCTTTT
>CAZEKE010000161.1:0-5779 GCA_964512815.1 uncultured Acidiferrobacteraceae bacterium | reverse complement strand
CGGCGGTGAATGTGGACGTACCCAAGCTAAAGCCCAGAAGGTTGACCTTGAACTACATTGGAACCCGACGGATTCGGTGCCCGGACGGGATCCGACTACCAGCGACGGTGTCGACGATCGTGCGGATCTTTTCATCGGCAGTCGACAAAGCACCCGTCATGACGCCGAACTTCGACGGGGTATCCGGCACCCTATTCAGTACTATCCAATTTTCGAGACCGCAGTCCGGTATTCCAATGGTGAGACTGTCCCCGCACATCTTGAACGGATTGCCGAACTGTGGGCCCGCTTCAGTGACGTGGCCGTCGACAATCCCGACGCCTGGATCCGCCGACGGTTCAGTGCACCGGAAATAGCAAACCCGTCAAGCTTCAATAGGCTGATCTCCCATCCTTATCCGAAGTTAATGAACTCCAACAATCACGTCGACCAGGGCGCCGCTCTAATCATCACCTCGACCGACTACGCCAAACAGTTGGGCATTCCTGAAGAGCGCTGGATCTATCCACTGGCTGCGACCGAAGCATGGGATCACCTCTGCGTATCCGAGCGCGACAATCTCCATTCATCACCTGCGATACGACTGGCTGCTTCGAGTCTGTTTGCTCAGGCAGGGCTGAGCGTCGAAGACCTGGAGTATGTCGATCTTTACAGTTGCTTCCCGTCTGTGGTCCAGGGCGCAGCCCGGGAGATAGGCCTCGACCTGCAACGGCCGTTGACCGTGACCGGAGGACTGACATTTGCCGGTGGCCCCTGGAACAACTATGTGATGCACGCAGTCGCCAGAACGGTAGACCTGCTCAGAACCAATTCCTCCGGGCGTGCACTCGTCACAGCCAACGGCGGATTACTCACTAAGCACGCCTTATGCCTGTATTCAGGAACACCTCCCGACAGGCCTTTCAGCTACAACAACCTGCAGTCCGAAGTCGACGCCACCGTCAGGCGCATTGTCAGGACCGAACACAACGGGGAGGCGACTATCGAGGCCTATACGGTCATGTACGAGGCAGGACAGGCCCAGATTGCGCACGTGGCTTGCCTCGTCGGCGAAGGCGAACGTACCTGGGCCAACGTGACTGATCCGGAGACCCTACTGGCGATGACCCAGGAGGAGTTCTGCGGCCGGACCGGCACAATAGACGGAGAAGGCAATCTGACTGCACTGAACTGAGATCCGTGCTTCGAGCACGATAAACAAATTAATTCACCAGGTATCCGAACACTTACGCATTGCCATTGCTCCTAAAGCGGGCTCATGATAGAACGTCCCTGATCGGTTTAAAGAGAAACTTGAAATGCCCATAGCCAGCAAAGTCGAAGTCACTGAGGTCGGCCCCAGAGATGGGCTGCAAGCTGAACCCCGGTTCGTTGCTACCGACAGCAAAATCGATCTGATCAACAACCTGATCGATGCCGGAGTGCCCAGAATAGAGTTTTCTTCTTTTGTTTCTCCCCGTGCCGTACCCCAACTGGCCGATGTGGCCGACGTCTTTGAAGGGATTAATCGTTCGGGGAAAACAGTTCTAGCTGCTCTGGTGCCAAACGCGAAAGGTGCTGTACGGGCTGCCGATGCCGGTGTAGACGAAATTGTTGTCTTTCTCTCTGCTTCGGAAAGTCACAACAAAAAGAACGTCAACCGCACAGTAGACCAATCGCTGGCCGGCTTCGAGGAGGTGGCGAACATCGCTGACCAGGCGGGAATCCCCATTAATGGCGCAATCGCCACATCCTTCGGCTGCCCGTTTGAGGGCGATGTGCCCTTGCAACAACTGGGTTACATCAGCCAGCGTTATCAGGATCTGGGTTTCAGCGGCATCAGCCTGGGTGACACCACCGGTATGGCAACACCGCCCCTGGTTTCAAAAGCTGTCCGGTTCCTCCAGGACAAGCAACCCGACTTCCCCATCGGACTGCATTTTCACAACACAAGGGGACTGGGCCTGGTCAACGTGATGGCCGGACTCGAGGAAGGTATTGACCGGTTTGATTCATCAATAGGCGGCATTGGAGGCTGCCCCTTTGCGCCCAAAGCCACGGGCAACATCTGTACAGAAGATCTTGTGTACATGCTGCACGAGATGGAAATCAGCACCGGGATCAACCTGCGCGATCTGATGCGCATCGCTAGTGACGTGGAAACGCTCGTTGGACATGATCTGCCCGGTCAAATCATGAAAAGCGGACCCAGGCTCGACCTCCACTCCATGGGCGAGGTAGCGACCGCCCAGGGCTGAGTCACCCCTTCGCACCATGGCACTCAGCGGTTTACAGGTCATCGACCTGACACGCATCCTTGCGGGTCCGTTTTGTACTCAACTGCTCGCGGATATGGGTGCCGATGTCATAAAGATCGAACCACCCAACGGGGATCCTGTCCGCAAACAGGGCGTTATTCTGGATGGAATCAGCTGGTACTTTGCCCAGTTCAACCGAAACAAAAAGTCGGTTGTCCTCGATCTCTACGATCCGGATGATAAAACCAAGCTGACTCGACTGCTGGAGAAAGCCGACGTCCTGGTGGAAAACTACCGACCTGGCGTTCTGGCAAAGATCGGATTTACCCCGGAACGGCTTGAGGCCATCAATCCTCGCTTGATCCACGCAGCGGTCAACGGCTATGGCTCCACAGGACCCTATGCGGACAGACCTTCATTCGATTTCATCGCCCAGGCGATGAGCGGTTTCATGAGTGTTAACGGCTTGCCAGCAGGTGAGCCCATGCGGGCAGCACCACCCCTGAGTGACCTGATCGCTGGTCTCTACTGCGCCTTTGGCATTCTCAGTGCAGTCGAGGCCCGACACCGTACCGGACGAGGACAACAAGTAGAATCCAGTCTGACCGGTGGTCTCATCAGCATGCTGGCCTATCTGTCTGCCGAGTATTTTGCGACCGGCAAGGTCCCCGAAAGAACCGGTAACAACCACCCCATAGTTGCACCTTACGGCCTTTTCCAAGCCTGTGACGGCAGGTTCGCCGTCGCACCCTCCACCGAGGTCCACGTTCGGCGCTTTCTGGGCACTCTGGAGCTCTGTCATCTTCTCGATGAACCACGCTTCTCCACCAATGCTGCCCGCCTGTCCCACCGTAAATGCCTGACAGAACTCATCAACCAGAAGACCCGAACCCAAACAGTGGCCCACTGGATTCGAATAATCAATGCAGCGCGTTGCCCCTGCGGCCGCGTGCTCGACCTTGCCGAAGTGTTTGAGGATCCACAAGTCCTCGCACAGGACCTGGTCCTTGACGTGGAGCACCCTGGTCACGGGTCTGTACGGATGACAGGTTTTCCGGTCAAGCTTTCAGACACGCCGGCGAGGCTCCACCGGCCTGCACCTGACCTTGGCGCTGACACGAACGAGATTCTCAAGAACCTTTGAGGTGTCCCTTTGGATTTGGTCCGGAGGGCGAAGAAACAGGATTCTAAGGTAACTGGCTAACCACCGTGCAGTCTATCAACCCATCGGCTCTGGATCGGCGCCACCTAGCAGAAGCTATAGAGGAGGCTGACTTGCGGGTACTGCTGATGACCTTGGTCCACATGACTGGCGACCGGGGTTGGCTCAAACCACCTTACGCGCCTGCGAGGGACGTCAACCTGATCGCGGATCCGTCGGCAGGTCTTCCAATAGATGTTCAGGCGCACTTGCGAAGACAGGCGGTAGAGATCTTTGGCAGGGCGCCGTTGCATCCGGCGATTCACGACCCGGGCGACCTACTGATGCGGGAGATGATGAGCGCCTGCCTGGGAGAAAAGGTTCCAGAAGAATATGCGCCCGCAATGCGGGAGGAACTGGGTTTTGTGGATCGTGATATTCACTGGGCTTCGCGGCCGCTGGAGACACAACTCTCAGACCGGCACGTTTTGATCGTCGGGGCAGGAGTCAACGGTATCGTGCTGGGCGCAAAATTGAGCCAGCTCGACATCCCTTACACCATTGTTGAGAAAAATAATGAAGTCGGAGGGACGTGGTTGGAGAACCGGTACCCTGGATGCGGAGTGGACACCCCGAATCACGCCTACTCACTGTCCTTTGGCCGGCGCTATCCCTGGAGCCGTTATTTTGCGCTTCGTGATGAGATCCAGGATTACCTCGAGCAATGTACCGATGATTTCGCTGTACGGCCGAATATTCGCTTTCATACGACAATGACCGGTGCGATCTGGGACGAACAGCACACTCACTGGCGAGTCGAACTACAAACACCCACAGGCACCCAAACCGTTTTCACACCTTTCCTCGTGAGTGCGATCGGACAGTTCAACCAGCCTACGACGCCAACCATTGAAGGATACAGGGACTTTAAGGGCTATGCTTTTCACACAGCAAAGTGGCCGGAGGACCTGTCTTTCTGCGACCAACATGTCAGCATCATTGGTACAGGTGCATCGGCCATGCAGATCGTTCCCGCAATAGCGAATCAGGTCAAAAGCCTGACAATTTATCAGCGTACGCCTCAATGGGTACGGCCAATCCCAGGTTATGGAGACGCCATCGGCAAAGGTGCCCGGTGGTTACTTGATCACCTGCCGTATTACGTCGAATGGTTCCGTTTCACCATGTTCTGGCGCTATGGTGACGGCCTGCTGCCTTTCCTCAGGAAAGACCCCGACTGGCTTTATCCTAAACGTGCACTGAACCGGGTCAACGACCGCCACCGGCAGGAGATGACTGACTTTATTCACTCTGAGTTACGGGATCGACCTGATCTGGCTGTACGCTGCCTGCCAGACTATCCTGCGTACGGTAAACGAATTCTGCTCGATAACGGCTGGTACCGTACATTGGCCAGACCCCACATCGAACTCGTAACAGACCCGATCGACCGTATCACAGCCGATGGTGTCAGAACCTGCGATGCCCGGGACCGTAAAGCAGATATTCTCATCTATGCGATCGGCTTTCAGATGACTTCCATGGCTTCAAGATTGGGAATTCGCGGCCGGAACGGTCTCGATCTCAGAACGGCATGGCAGGACGATAACCCGACCGCATACCTGGGGATTACGGTACCGGGTTTCCCGAATTTTTTCTGTATGCTCGGCCCGAACACCGGACTAGGGCATGGTGGGAGCACGATGTTCCAGTCGGAATGTCAGGCACGCTACATTACGGGCTGCATCGTCAACATGGTCGAGTCGGGATTCTCTTCAATAGATGTCCGCCAGGATGCTCACGACGACTACGTACGACGCGTTGATAAGGAACACGATCAGATGATCTGGTCACACCCCGGGATGACCACCTACTACCGCAACGCACGTGGCCGGGTTGTGACGGTCATGCCGTGGCGGTTGGTAGATTACTGGCAGATGACACGAGCGCCGGACCTCGGTGATTACCAAGTCGGCCGGTCTGATTCGGCACACTAAACCTCTGACGGGAAAAAGGTCAAGGCCGTCACCGGACTCAGGCCGGTGACTCGGGCCAGCCGTCCTCGCCTGGCGGATACCAGAAATCGTCCAAAGCCTTCTGGATTGCGGCAAGACACCGGTCGCGGCGAGTTTCTAGCTCTTCCAAAGTACGCTTTCCCTGCTCCAACTCACAGCCTCCCGCTGCGGCTTCTACCAGTTCATCGCTCAAATCGGGCGCTGGAAGATGTGTCCACAGATTGGGTTCTTCGGGTGACCAGTGGTGCATGGCCCGACGCAGCCCACCCTTCCCGCCCGCCAGATGAAACGTCAGCATCGGCCCGATGAACGCCCAGCGCAGACCCGGCCCACCGGTTATTGCAGCGTCGATTTCGGCTGGGGTGCAAACACCATCCCGAATCATG
>CAZEKE010000160.1:0-5491 GCA_964512815.1 uncultured Acidiferrobacteraceae bacterium | reverse complement strand
TCTGGTGATACTCCCTTCAATGCAAGCGGCATAGAGCGGCAATAGCACGGCCGACTCTTTAACCAGCATTCCCGCAACTGTACAAAGAACAAGCCCGCAGATCATTCCAAGATATCCGCCCTCTCCCTGCCAGTGTCTGGTTCGAGAAGCCAGGTAAATGCAAAGACCTAACAGAACAAATGTGTTCGATAGAGACTCCATTCTTTGTGCCACGTACAACACCGCGGTGAGATTGACCGGCAAAAGCAGCCAAGCCGAACAGAGCGTCAATGAGGCCCAGGTTATACTCGCGGGAGATACGCGAGACGCTGATGGTATGGATGTTCTCCACAGTCCAAATAGTGCTTGAAGCACCAAAAACAGCAGCACACCATTCAGCAGGTGGATCAGCAAATTGGTGAACTTCATCCAGTATGGATCTAGGCCCGTGAAGTAGTGATTCAATGCAAAACTCAGCATAGTCAGTGCGCGACTCTGGTGGTCGGTCCCGTAAGACTGAACAGCACTTATCCATTGCTCCGGATCCAAACTGTCAACATGGACACGCGGATTTTCCACAAGAATCCAGAAATCATCGAAAATGTATTGCCCTGAAAGACCCGGAAAATAAACCACGCTCGTCATACCCAGCACGACCAGCATCAGTAGCAGATTTTGGTGTCGTGCTGAACCTGTAGAGGGGTTGCGGAGAATCATTCGGTGAAGCAAAAGATATGCTCTAGTGGCTAATGGAAAAGCGGTTGACACAGTAGGCCAGAAGCCCCGGATGGACACCTTTGCACAGTAACATCCAGTCCCCCGCTTTCACTGGATCAGATTCACTGAATACTAGCGGAGGCATTCCCACCCATCCAGGCGTTATTATGCAGGCATCCGTAGCAGGCGACCGAGTTTACCCACCAGAAATCTGATGACGTCGGGCACTGGGAAAACCCATCTGGAACAACTTCTGGGAGCAGCGTGCGATGAATTCGCGCTGGGCCGCAGCCCCGCGACCCAGCGTACGGTACAGAACCTTCGCAGTACACCTATCAACATCGCTGATACCCCGCGCACCCCGATCCATGACAATGATGCTGCCTGCTCGCCGCCCGACGCGATCAGGCGACTGGTCGACGATGATCCACAGTCACCGTGCCTCGCAGCGGTCGCCAATGTCTATCGCGATCTGGAGTGGTTCGAATCATCAAAATCGCATACGCCGTACGCTGAGATCATCGGCCCGACCAGCCTGATCCGAAACCTCGAGTTTCGTTTCGGCCTGTTCCTGTTATACCCGGATATCACCTATTCCGATCACCAGCACGCTGCCGACGAGGTTTATTTCGTGCTTGCCGGTACGGGCGAGTGGTCTCTGGGCCGGGGACCGTACCGCACGAGAAGACCCGGCGCGATTATCGACATTCCGTCAATGACCGTACACGCCATGCGTACAGCACAGGAACCCACCCTGATGCTCTTCTCCTGGACCGGAAAGGACATCTCCTTCGACAGCTACCGGTTCTGCTGACGATTCGGCTCACACGGCACGCTAACGTTTTAGACTACAAACAGAGGAGACCAGAGCCCGGAGGACGCTTTTCATGCAATCACATGCTCGAGTCGTTGTAGTCGGTGGAGGTGCTGTTGGTGTCAACGTGCTGTACAGCCTTGCCCAACGCGGCTGGACCGATACCTGCCTCCTCGAACGCACCGAACTGACGGCCGGCTCGACCTGGCACGCTGCAGGACTCATTCCCGTGTATTCGTTTTCCTACTCGATCGGCCGCCTGATCAAAAAGACGATCGAGATCTACGACAACCTTGAGGCAGAGACAGGCCAGGGTATTGGCTGGCACAAGTGCGGGCAGCTGCGTATCGCTGAGAGCCCTGACCGGATGGACGAATACCTGAATTACGCAGCGATCGCCGAGACTCAGGGCGTGCGGGCAGAGATTCTCACTCCTGAAGAAACCGTGGAACTGTGGCCGCTAATGGAGCGCAGTCCCCGACTGTTGGGCGCGGGCTATAACCCGGACGATGGTCACATCGCACCGGCTGATGTCACCCAGGCACTGGCCCGGAGCGCGCGGCAGCTGGGTGCCAGCATCTACCGGGATACCGAAGTGCCAGCGATCGGGCGACGCCCCTCCGGAGAATGGCAAGTGACCACCAAGCGGGGCGAGGTGATCTGCGAACATGTGGTGACGGCGACCGGCAATTACGCCCAGCATACCGCGAGGATGCTTGGGCTGGAACTACCGTGTTTTCCCGTACTGCACCAGTACTGGGTCACTCAGAGCGTGCCGCAAGTCCGCGAACGCCATGACCAGGGCCTGCCGGAATTGCCGGTACTGCGCAATGAGACCATCAACGGTTATGTGCGCGAAGAACGCGATGCCTTGATGTTCGGCCCCTACGAGCGGCCCGAACGGCTGGAGCACTTTGCCCGGGACGAAGTACCGGAATGGTTCGGCGCTGACCTGCTGCCCGAAGACATGGGGGCGGTCGAGGAGAACTGGTCCGCTGCAGTGGAACTGGTCCCGGCACTCGGCGAAGTCGGTATACAGTCGAACGTTCGGGGTCCGATCTGCACAACTCCCGACAACCTGCCCCTGTGTGGTCCAGCCTGGGGGAATAACAATCTCTGGCTGGCCGAGGGTTTCTCAGCGGGACTCGTGATGGGTGCCGGTATTGCACACGAACTCGTCAACTGGATCGTCGACGGGGAACCGCACATCGACCTTTCTGAGATCGATTCACGGCGCTTCGGTGCCTACGCCAACAAGGTCTACACCGGACACAAGAACAAGGAGGCGTTTGGCCACAATTTTGGCATCCACTACCCGGGCTATGAATGGCCGGCTGCCCGGCCGGCCAAAACCATGCCCTGCTACGACAGACTCACAGCAGCCGGGGCTGTCTGGGGATCAGTATACGGCTGGGAGATACCGCTGTGGTTTGCACCCGAAGGGATCGAGCCCCGAGACAAGTGGAGCTACCGGGTGTTCAATTCGATGCCGCACGTGGGTAACGAGTGCCGCGCAGTACGGGAAACCGCCGGTCTTTTTGAAATGACTCCGATGGCCAAATTTGAGGTGGAGGGTCCGGGTGCACGGGAGTGGCTGGACTCTATTCTGGCCAATCGCATGCCACAAAGGATCGGCGGTACGGTGCTGGCGCATCTTCTGACCAGCAAAGGCACCGTCCGCGCCGAGTTCACAGTGACCTCGATCCGGGATGATTGTTTTTTTCTGGTCGGCACGCCGCGTGGTGAGCGGCACGACTTCGACGTACTTCAAAAGGCACTGCCGGGTAACGGCAGTGTGAACTTGCGTAACGTCACGCTTGAGCGCGGCGGATTTGCGCTGGTCGGTCCCAATGCTCGCACTATCCTGAACAACATGGTCGATGCCGACCTCTCCAACGCCGCCTTCCCCTGGTTGACGAGCCAGAAGGTGACAGTGGGCCTGGCCTCGGACGTCCGCATGATACGTATCAACTACGAAGGCGAACTCGGCTGGGAACTCTATCACCCGATCAGCTACAACCTCCACCTGTTCGAAGAGATCATCCGGGAAGGCGCAGCCCATGGCCTCAAGCACTGCGGCTACCGGGCCATCGAGTCGCTGCGGCTGGAGAAATCCTACCGGGCCATGTACCGCGACATGGATGTCGAACATACCGCCCTGGAATCAGGGCTGGACCGGTTCATCAAGTTCGACAAGGACGATTTCACCGGCAAGGCCGCGCTGCAAAATCAGAAAAAAGAAGGGCTCGGAAAGCGCCTGGTGACCCTGCAGGTCGAGACCGTCGATGCCGATGCCTTTATGAACGAGAGCATCTACAAGGCGGGTCGGCTGGTCGGTCGCATCACATCCGGCGCCACATCGCATGTGGTGGGCAACTGCCTATCCATGGCCTACCTCGAAATCGAACAGGCCAAACCCGGCACGACCCTGGAGGTTCAGGTGCTGGAAAATCGGTGTCCGGCGACAGTCATCGCAGATTCGCCTTACGACCCCGACAACGGCCGGCCCCGGGCATAACCGCGGCCCGTACTGTGGTCACTGAGCAACAAAAACAGACCCGCAAAGGGGGTCGCTCGGCGCGCCGTGCCGCGCGGGTCAACGCCCCAATTGTCCACCACCCTGCGCTGGTGCCGAATATCCCCTTGTATGAAGTCGTAAACGCAGAGGGAATCGAGCAGATTCACGATCTGGCCATGCGGATCGTCGAAAACATCGGGATCGATTTTCGCGATACCGAGTCGCTTGAGATCTGGAAACGCACCGATGCTGAAATCGACGGCGATCGTGTTCGTATCGGCCGCGGTTCCCTCATGGCACTGATCGACCAGGCGCCGGCCGAATACATACACCATGCCCGCAATCCGGAGCGCACCGTCACCGTTGGCGGCCGCTCCATGGTGGTATCACCCTCCTACGGTCCGCCATTTATCTACGACCTGGAAGGTGTACGCCGGCCTGCCACGCTGGAGGATCTCAATAATCTGCAAAAGCTCAACCATATGGCTGCCAGCGTACACATCGCCGGCGGACCAGTGGTCGAACCGATGGACATCCCGGTGCCGCACCGGCACCTGCACATGGCCTACAGCGGGTTCAAGTACTCCGACAAACCGATCGTCGGTAACGTCACGGCCCGGGAACGCGCTGAGGACACGATCGAGATGTGTAAGATCGTCTTTGGAGAAACATTCG
This sequence comes from uncultured Acidiferrobacteraceae bacterium, assembly GCA_964512815.1. Classification (GTDB taxonomy): domain Bacteria; phylum Pseudomonadota; class Gammaproteobacteria; order Arenicellales; family UBA868; genus UBA9619. Next base: position 788 of record CAZEKE010000160.1, on the reverse strand, counting down.
CCACCAACAACTGCTGCACGACGTCACTGATCAACGCCAACTCGCCACTGGTGTGGGACGCGACGATGCTTGATGCACTGAAGGTCTACGCAGCGAACAATCATGCGGTGATGTGTTCACCATTTTCGATGGCCGCCGCCTCAACACCAGCGAGTAACGTCGGCACCATGGCCGTCGTGACCGCAGAGGCCCTGATGGCCATAGCCTTCGCCCAGCTGGTACGGTCAGGCGCACCGATGCTGTTTGGCGTGCCGGCCATGACGGTGGCACTCAATTCCGGTGCCCCCGTGCATGGCAGTCCGGATTCGGCCATCGTCCAGTTTCTAGCAGGCCAAATGGCCCGTTATTACGGTGTACCCCACCGGGCCATTGCCAACTGTGCAACGTCGAAGTCAGCCGACATGCAGGCGGCCTACGACTCTATGTGGGGACTCTTTCCCTCATTTCTCGCTGGTGCACAGTGGATCACAATGGCTGGCGGTATGATGGAAGGTACCCTTGGGGTGGGTTATGCCAAGACCGTGATGGATTTCGAGCAGTTGGATGCCTTCTATCACTTCTGCCAGGGATGGCGTTTCGACGACCTCGATGAGAGCTTCGAAACCGTTCAGGAGATCGGGCCCGGATGACACTTTCTTGGTGCGGAACACACGCGGAAGGCCGATCTTTTTATATTTCCTTCCCAAAACAACGTCACCTATGAACAGTGGGATGATGAAGGCCGGAAGGACAGTGAACAGGTCGGCCTGGACAAGGCCAGGCGTTGGCTGACGCGATACGAGGAACCG
>CAZEKE010000159.1:0-12817 GCA_964512815.1 uncultured Acidiferrobacteraceae bacterium | reverse complement strand
GTTATTACTCCCTAAAAGAAGCAGTGTTTCCCTTCGAGAAGTTTCCTGGTGTAGATCACTTTCTTCGCCCTAACATTAAAAAAAAAAGTAAGGTAATGGGAACCGGCGAGACCCTCGGTGAGGCGTTCGGGAAAGCGCAGCAAGCTTGCGGGATGGGCATTCCCTCGGGTGGCACGGCCCTGATCAGCGTGCGGACCTCCGACCAACCGGCCGTGGTCGACCTTGCCCGTTATCTTGCAGACAGTGGGTTTACTCTCATCGCGACGGAAGGCACATCGAACAGGCTACGCAAAGCCGGCCTGAAGACGACGGTTATAAGAAAGGTCAGTGAAACCCGTCCGAACGTTGCCGACAGCATCCGGAATGGTGAATTTGATCTGATCATTAACACCACGGCCAGCCGGTTTAGTCGGCGAGATTCCGAGACCATCAGATGCCTTGCGCTCATGCACGGGATTGCCTACTACACGACGCTGGCTTCGGCCCGTGCGGCATGTGAGGCGCACCGCAGCGGTGGCCAAATTACGGTAAACCGGCTACAGTCTCTGCACGAAGAGGTGCGTGTATGGACAGAGTGTTACTGACAAAGGATGGTTCTGAGAAACTGCAGGAAGAACTGCGGCGTCTCAAACGTGAGGCACGTCCCCGAAATATTGCTGCGATTGCTGAGGCACGCGGCCATGGGGACCTGTCGGAAAATGCCGAGTATCACGCCGCCAAAGAACAACAGGGTTTTATCGAGGGGCGAATCGCTGAGCTTGAGGTAAAACTGGCGAGCGCGGAGGTGATCGATCCGGCCCAGCTGACGTCGAGCGGAAAAGTTGTTTTCGGCACCTTTGTCCAGTTGTGGGAAGAGGCTGGAGACCGGGAAGTGACCTACCAGATCGTGGGGGAACTCGAAGCCGATATCGATCGGGGGATGATCTCTCACAGTTCGCCAATCGCACGCGCGCTGATCGGTAAAACCAGTGGTGATGAAGTCGAGTTCATGGCGCCCGATGGAGCCCGGCGTTACGAGATTCTCGCAGTGCGCTGCAGCAGCGTCGAACCCGTCGACGACGACTGAGCTTCCGGCCTTTTCTAGCCGAGGTCTATTGCTCGACAGAGGCGTGCCGTCGGCTGAGGCCTGATTCGCGAGTCAAGTATTGTCTCAACCGGGAGTTGAATCTTTTTGTACCTGCGGCCGGTCCGACTGCTCTGTGGGTGATTCATTCTCCGGCCCGGAACGCAATGTAGCGAGTTTGGGGTCGTGACTGGTCCCGATCGTATCGGGGCCCTTATCATAGTAAGGGTCGACTTCGGCCCGCGGATCCAGTTCACTCACTACACCCGGCGCCTGTGCCTCGGGCTGCAGCACGTAGGGTTCTTTTTCCACGATTGGTATCCATTGACGGACGCGCATGCGCAGCTGAATGAAAAGAGCCAAGGCGACGGCTACGGCCAGCATGTAGACAAATAGACCGCTCGCACCCGCAAGAGTCATCAGGGTTGAACTGATTAGGGGTCCGGCGACCGCACCCGCCGCATAGAACAGAACGAAGCCTGCGCTGGCTGAAACCACATCCGGGGGGTCCAGGTAGTCATTGGCATAGGCCACACTCAGCGGATACAGGGTTGAAGCGAACCCGTAGGCCCCAGCAGCAGCGGCCATGACGATCCACAGGTGCAGCAGTTGCCCTAGGCCCAAAAGAACCATCGGTATCGCCTGCAGCGCTGCGACCCAGAAAAGCACACTACGCCGGTCGAAGCGGTCGGAAAGTCTGCCGACAGGTAACTGGAGGATAAGTCCGCCAGCGAGGCCCGCTGTCATGAATCCCGCGATCTGCTGGGTTGTGAAGCCGATCTCACTGGCATAGACCGGTCCCATTCCCCACCAGGCACCGCCGATTAACCCGGCAACAAAACAGCCGGCAACGGCTGTGGGCGACGTGGCAGCCAGTCGCTTCAGATTCACGTGGGGTGAGTCGACCGGGTCCGGATGGGTTGCCCGGGTCAGTGCGACGGGAACCAGGGACAACGACAGCAGCATACCGACTAGCAGAAAGAGTTCCGAACCGCCCGGATCTCCGATATTCAGAGATTGCTGTCCCAGGACCGAGGCTGCATAGCCGATCATGATATAGATGGACATCAGTACGCCCCGGCTCTCGTTGGTCGCGCGGTTGTTCAGCCAGCTCTCTACGACGATAAAGAGACCTGCCATGGCTGCACCCATCACAACGCGCAAGCCCACCCAGGCCCAGGGGTGGTTAATCAGCAGAACGAAAAGGGCACAGATCGAAGCGATCGCGGCCAGAGCCGAAAAAGCCCTGATGTGGCCCACGCGGTTGATCAGCGGTCCGGATTTAAGGGTCCCCAGTGCAAAGCCCAGGAAGTAGCCCGACATCATCAGCCCCACCAGTGTATTGGGGTACCCCTCGATCTTGGCGCGCAACGCCAACAGTGTAGTAAAGATACTGTTCCCCAGCATCAGGAAGGCGACCGACACCATCAGTGAGGACAGTGTGCGCAATAGTGAAAGCGCGAAAATCATGGGATGGCGGGTACTGAAGGTGCTACGAGTGCGAAGTGGGCGCGAAGTTTACGCTTCCAGGCACCGTGCCGAAAGAGGTTTCAGGACTAATTTTTCTTTTTTCCACTGCCCTCGGTGACCGCCGTCCGCTAGAGATGGTTTGGCCGGGGATCGGTTGTGGTCGCCGATGGCTTTTCGTTCAGTATGCGGGTGTCAGGCGGGGTGTTTTCGGACAGCCCAATCGTTCACCGGACTGTTGCGAAGATCAAATTTTTCACTGGCATCCATGAAATCGTGGGTATGGATGATGAGACGGTCATCTTTAAAAAGTACCACTGCGTAAGCCGGTGGCTCAAAGTTTCCTTCCAGCCTCTCGCTTGGATCGAAATTTAGGCACACCTGGTGATTTATCGCTCGCAAGCTGAAGATCGATATGCCCAGCCAGTGGCCGGCCAGGGGTCGGTGAAGATGGCCAAGGAAGAGATGTTTGATCTTGCTGGTGTGGGGCTCGATGACGCTCTTGAATTCTTTCTTCTGGGTGAGCGATATTCGATCCAGTGCTGGAATGCCGACGTCGAACGGGGGGTGGTGCATAAAGAGGTAGACATTGCGGTCATCAGCCAGCGTCAACTGCTGCTCCAGCCAGGCAAGTCTTCGTTCACAATACCAGCCGTCATGGTGGCCGGGCTGATGAGTGTCCAGGAACAGAAATCGCCCCGCCGGGTAATCAACCGCAGACTGAACGAAGCCGTCGTCGTCGACGGTCTGGTCTGGAAACCACCTGATGAACTCATCGCGGGAATCGTGATTGCCGAGTAGGAGTTTCAGTGGGGGATTGAGTTCCTTCAGGCACTGCTTGAGGTTTTCAAAGGCTTCTGGTTCACCCCAGTGGGTCAGATCGCCGGTGAGTACGCACAACTCGGCATCGGAATGGTCATGATTGATGCCTTTGATGCACCGGATGAGATTGCCCTGTGGGTCTCCTCCGTAGAGTGTTTTACCCTCGGGAACGAAGTGGGTATCCGTAAAGTGAATCAGTTTCACGTCAGTGATCTGCCTCTTGCGAAGCCGAAGGCGTGGGGTGGGTCCTAAACGGGGAGCCGCCAAGTGTAACCTCTACCGGAGAGGCGGCGTCCAGAGGACTGTGCCGGTCCACCGCTTTTCGGCGGCTGTCTCGAATTCACCGAGTCTGTCGCGTAATTCGCCAGGAAGCAGGTCTTTTGAATGGGAGCTAGGGGTCGCCGTGAAAGGCAAATCCATTGGGGGAATGCCCAATTCTGGGTCGTATTTGAGAGTTACATTCAGTTTAGACAAATTCTGTGATCGCTACTTTGACCTAAAATATGTAAGTAATTGATAATTAAAATAAAAAAGTATTGGGGTATATCCCAATACTTCATGATCTGAATCCGCTGGGAATATTAGCTTTACCGAACTGCTCACCTGGGTGTAGGGTTCCGCCCTTGAAATAGGAGAAGAGCTGAATGACGACCAACCGGAAAAGCACGCTTCTCAGCCAAATTCAGACCTACTGCCAGGAAGCCAACATGGCCGAATCGACCTTCGGTTTTCTGGCGGTCAATGACGGCAAGCTGTGCAATCGCCTGCGAGCTGGTAAAGATGTGACATTGGCCACGGCGCAGAAGATCGAGGGATTCATCCGGGATCAAGGAAGCGGCCTGACGGGGAATTCAGGCGAGAGCACGCCAGATATAAACCATCGAGGCGCGAATGACACAGTGCCCGGGCAGGACAGCGCCGGACCGGTCGATTCGGGGCGTCCGTTTCGGTTTTACGACAACCGACAGAAGTACCTGGCGTTCATCAATACCTGCAATGAAAAATGGAAAATCGCTGAACGCGTGGCGGCCGAGCTGACGCACGTTCAGCCCAAGCCCCCCGCCTTTCGCCTGTTCGACGCAGGCGTCGGTGATGGCACACTGTTGAGCCATGTGATGCGGGCAATGCACCGTCGTTTCCCAACGCTACCGTTTTTCGTGGTCGGCAAGGAAATCAGCCTGGAAGACGTGCGTTTGTGCCTGGAGAAATTACCCGACCGGTTTGTCGAACACCCGGCCAGCGGCATCGTTCTGACAAACCTCTATTACTCCGAATCCCCCTGGTTGATGCCGCGGGACGTGACTAAAGCCGCAGCCCTGAACTGGCAGGAGGTCGAGCTGGAGGGATCTTCTGCCTATGAATACGGAGAACAGCTTCGTGCACTTGACGACCTGCTGGTAGATGGCTGGCAGACCAAGGCCAGTGAGAAGACCGGCAACCCGATCTATGTACGGCCTTCGGTGCTGGTGCTGTATCGGGCCGACAACCGTTTCCTCCTGGACAGTGTGATTCCTCGTCGTGGATACGTCAGCGGTGATTACGATCTGTTGTTGGCTTCACAGCCATGGCGTAACCGCATGAGTCTTGATTTCAAGGTTGGGAAAATACTCGCACCGCTGACCCGTAGCCTGGGTCCAGGCGGACGGCTACTAGCGGTCCAATCTTACGGTCAGGATCCTTGTGCAGACCTCATTCATGCGATCTGGCCAGATGAGCAGATCGTCGGACAGAACCGGCACCAGCTGATCGTATCGTTGAAGGAGGAACTGGGCAGAGAATCCCGGGCCTTCAACTTCAATGCGGGCTCGGATGCCCGTTCCGTATTCCGTTATCAGATGCATACTCTGCCCGACGAGATTTCGAGCAGCATCGGCACATCGACGCTGTTTGCCGCCTGGAATGCCGCCATCTATGCGGCGCAGATTGAGGATGAACGGCTGGAGTCGGTGATTTCAACCGGCGAATACCTGGAGATCACATCCAGGATGCTGCAGCAGCACAACGGACTGTGGTTCAACGACGAATCTTTTGTGATATCGCGTCGGCGAAGTTGAATTCGTCGATCCAGCACCAGGACGGGATAACTAAAGGAAAACCGTTCTGACCTATCTACCGATACTTCTGCTCGGGTAAGATGCCCCACCGGCAGCGGCATTACCAGACCTGCCGCAGATGATCATTGGCCACCTTGTGGATTTCGTCTATGGCGCTTGTACGATTCGACCATGTCAGCCTTGATTTTGGGGCGCACCGGTTGTTGCAGGAGGCTGAGTTTTCCATCGAACCGGGAGAACGGGTATGTCTGATCGGCCGAAACGGTGCCGGAAAGACGTCCATGCTCAAGCTGATCACGGGGCAGTTTGATCCGGACGCAGGCCGGGTGATTCGGCAGAGCGATCTTTGCATCGGCCAGCTGGATCAGGCGCTCCCTGTGGAGATGAACCTGACCGTCGGGGAGTTCGTTTCCGCGGGGCTTGAACAAATTGAGCGTCTTTGCACCGAGTATCAACGCCGCTCACAGTTCGACCTTGATGCGGGTGGTTTGCGCGAACTGGAGGCCCTGCACGCCTTGATCGAGACCCATGGTGGCTGGAACCCGGAGCAGCGGGTTGCGGCAGTCTGTTCCGAGATGGAGCTGCCGGTGGAGGACCGGCTTAAAGAACTCTCCGGTGGGTGGTGCCGCCGAGTTGCCCTCGCCCGAGCGCTGGTGTCACACCCCGACCTGTTGTTGCTCGATGAACCGACCACTCATCTCGATTTTTCTGCAATCGGGTGGCTCGAGCAGCGCGTGATGAATTTTCCCGGTGCGGTACTGTTCATCACTCACGACAGGACCTTTCTTCAGAAGCTCGCCAACCGGATCGTTGAAATCGACAGAGGCCGGCTGGTCAGTTGGCCTGGGGACTACCCGCGCTACCTGGTTTCCAGACAGAAATCTCTGGAGGGTGAAGAAAGCAAAAACCGGGCCTTTGACCGCAGGCTGGCCAGGGAAGAAGCCTGGATCCGAGAAGGAATCCAGGCGCGTAGGACCCGTAACGAAGGCCGGGTGCGGGCGCTGGTCGGGATGCGGCAGGAGCGTGCGGAAAGAGTCAGACCGGATGACAAGCCGCGTATTCATATCGAGCACGGAGATTCTTCTGGCAGAAAAGTGCTTCGAGTACGCAACGTTGGTTTCGGCTATGCCGAACACAGCCTGGTCACCGGGTTCTCAATGAACATTACCCGGGGTGACAGGATCGGCCTTGTTGGAAACAACGGTGTGGGTAAAAGTACCCTGTTACGACTATTGGTGGGAGAACTTCAGCCCGGCAGTGGAACGATAAAGCGGGGAGTCAATGTTGAAATCGGCTACTTTGGCCAGCACAGAGAGCAGCTTCCTTTGGACAAGACCGTGGCTGAAGCCGTGGGCGATGGCCGGGATTACGTACCCATCGATGGCCGTCCCCGACATGTGGTGGGATATCTTCGGGGTTTTCTTTTCTCCGCCAAAAGGACAATGACGCCCATTCGGGCGTTGTCCGGAGGGGAGCGCAATCGCGTTCTGCTCGCGCGGTTGTTTCTGCAACCGTCCAACCTTCTGATCATGGATGAGCCCACCAACGATCTCGATGTGGAAACGTTGGAAGTACTGGAAGCGCAGCTGATCCAGTATTCAGGCACCTTGATAGTGGTCAGTCATGACCGGGCGTTTCTGGATAATGTCGTATCCAGCGTCCTGGTTTTCGAGAAAGAAGGGCAGATCAGCCACCATGTGGGCGGATACAGTGACTGGGCCCGGCATGGTCGGGCGCTCGCGACCGCGGACGATCCCAAACTGACAAAAAAGCGGGAGAAACTACAGGGCCAAAATGCCCCACCCGGCCGGTCCAAGGCCAGAAAACTCACCTACAAGCTGCAGCACGAACTCGACGGCCTGCCCGATCAGATCGAAGAACTAGAGAAACAGATCAGCGAACTGCAGCGCCATATTGCGGTTCAGGGGTTTTACAAACAGCCATTTGCCGATACCCAACCGGTCCTCGACAAACTCGAACAGCAGTCAGCAGCGCTCGACAAGGCCTTGACTCGCTGGTCCGAGCTCGAAGAACTGCGGGTCGCCTTGGAAACGGCCTCCTGATGGTCTGCTGGAGACGCTGCGGATGAAAAGCAGCCCCAGACTCTACCGAAGGGGCATTGCCATGCTCATCGCTTCTGCATTTTTTCTGAGCACCGCCGGTATAGCCCTTCGTCTGGTGGAACAAGCAGACGGCTGGCAGATTCTATTCTACCGGGCGCTGTCCATGAGCTTGACGATATTCCTATTCCTTGCCTATCAGAAGGGCACCGCGGTACTGGACGAGTTTCGCGGCTTGGGCTGGAATGATGCGCTGCTGGCCCTGTTTCTGGGGACCGGCTTCGTCGCTTATGTGTTTGCTCTGCTTTTCAACACGATCGCCAATGCCTTGTTTATTTTCAGTTCGGCTCCGTTTGTTGCTGCCTTGCTGGGCTGGGTCGTGCTCGGAGAGCGGGTAGCGCTACGTACCTGGGTCTGTATCGCCGGTGCGATGGTCGGGCTCGCGATCATGGTGGCCAGTGGGCTTGCCGCGGGACGTTATCTGGGCAACCTGATTGCCCTGTGGATACCGGTTTCCTATGCCGCGGCAATAATTCTGGTTCGGCGTTCGGACCGCCAGGACATGCTCTCTGCGTTGTGCCTGGCGGGTCTCGTAGCGGCGGCTCTGTCGGCGATCTTTGTTCGTGATTTCAGCCTGTCCTCTCTGGATCTGGGAATATCACTGTACCTCGGGGTATTTCAGGTCGGCGCCGGATTTGGATTGATGGTACTCGGCACACGCTATATTCCCGCTGCCCAGGTCGGGCTGCTGGCCCTGGTGGAACCAATCCTCGCTCCCGTCTGGGTGTGGCTGGGCGTTGGAGAGGTGCCTGCTTTGGCGACCATCCTCGGGGGGAGCATCATCTTTCTGGCCATCACCACGGACGGTATTCTGAACATCGTCAAGCCGAATCCGCCAGCAGACGCCGGCGGCAGTTCCGGAACCGGTGGGTGACGCCGGCTCAGGTCAGCGCCTGGTAAGTTGCGGTCTGCATATCATTTCGCATCGGCGAGATGATACCGAGATTTTGTGTCATGACGACACCGACCAGGTCTTCTTGCCTGTCCACCCAGTAGTAGGTCGCCGCAGCGCCGGCCCAGCCCCCTTCATCCATCCCGGTCGGGTGGATTGCACGGCCCAGATCGGTCATCACCCGACCGAGCAGGTTCCAGCCATAGCCGGGTTGTGGAAACGAACCCACAGCGATCGGCATGAGGTGCGGTTGAAGCCTGTTGTGCCAGGCGAATTCCAGTACTTTGCGCGAGACCAGCGGTTCGCCCTCGCGGCTGTAGCCTGACTTGGTCATGAAAGCGAATTCCAGATAATCCCTGGCGGTAGAGAACAGTCCATGCCCTCCGCGGCCGATTTCGGCTTCCGGACGGGATGGGTAAGCGGCTTCGCACTCCCGCTCCTCGAGTACTTTCTCTCCGAAGGGGTCGTCGTAAATCTCGTCCAGGGTTTTGCCGTACATCTGCATTAATCGGTTTGAATTTTCCGACCTGACGCTGAACCCGGTATCGTGCATATGGAGTGGTTCGAATATGTGCTTGCTCAGAAGATCGCCTATCGAGTCCTCCAGAACGATTTCGATAATCCGGGCCAGCACATCAGTCGAGCAGCTGTAGTGCCAGCGCGATCCGGGTTGAAATGCAATTGGCAGGGTCGATAGCACCTCGACATAGTCGGACAGTGAGAGGCCCCCGTTTTCAGCCAGCTTGTGTTCCCTGTAGAGGGCGCCGACCGGGCAATCAGGCATGAAACCATACGAAAGCCCCGACTGATGCATGAACAGATGTTCCAACGTCATCGGACCAGCGGGTGCTGTCAGAGTCCCGTCCGCGCTCAGGATCTGGGCATCGGCGAAGCCGGGCAAGTAGCGGGCAACCGGATCGAACAGGTGCATCCGGCCCTGCTCGATCGCTATGAGTCCCATGACCGAGACGACCGGTTTGGTCATGGAGTAGATCCGGTAGATCGCATTTTCCGGTATCGGCGTCTGCTGGACTTTGCGTGCATATCCTGCCGAGCCGGCATCCAGGACGGATCCCTGGTGCTGGATCAGCCATTCGATGCCCGAGAAAGCGTCAGCGTCGATGTAGCGTTGTGCGGTTTCGCGGATACGGGCGATGCGGGTGTTTTTTGTTGTCATAATGAGTTCTTCGATCTTGCCTGACGACACTTGCAGAGGGTTAGCGGCCGGCTCTAGTTAAGTATTAAAGGTCCACAGATGCCGCGATTCTATGAGACGCGATGCCCCAGTGCATCCTGCCTTGTGGTTTGGTCTCAAGCGGAGAACCGTAGGCCGTCATGGTTTTGCTAGGCAGCCGCCATCGACGACCAGTTCGGCGCCCGTGATAAATGATGCTTGCTCGGAGAGCAGGAAGAGGCAGGCGTTGGTGATGTCCTGGGTTTCTCCGACGCGGCCCAGCGGGACGTAGCGCTCGACTGCCGCCAGGGCTTCTTCATTGACCTCCCAGCGGACCTGCATCGGTGAGCGTACAGGGCCGGGCAGGATGGCATTGGAGCGGATACCCTCGGATGCGAACTGTATCGCCAGAGATTTTGAAAGGCGCAGAATGGCGGCTTTGGACACACCGTAAGCATCCTGGGGATTATCGTCTCCACGCATTGCATCAATCGATGCAATGTGAACCATGGAACCGCCGCGCGCATCGCGCATCACCGGTACAGCATGCCGGGCCGTCAGCGCAAAGGACCGCAGGTTGATGTCTATCACGCGGTCCCACAGGTCCATGTCGATGTCCACGATGGATCGGTCGCGATCGAACCAAAGGACCCCGGTGGCATTGACCAGGTGATCCAGGCCTTTAGGGCCGGAGACCGTACTTGAGGGCACCTCGGCGACGAACCTCTCATCTGTCGTGTCGCCCTGGAAGTAGGCCGCTTTTCCGGGTCCCGTACGGATGGTATCCGGTTCTGGCTTCAGATCAACCAGCGACACATCACAGCCGGCCGCCAGCAGATCATTGGCAATATTCAGCCCCATACCGCCACCGGCACCATAGACAATCGCAGTGTGGTTCTCGAAATTCATACCGGGGTCCGGCGGCTCAATCTGGGTTACTGCAATTGAAACGCGTGGTCTTCGTCCCTTGTAGTGGTGGAACGGCGTTGGCGAAAAGGGGGCCCATTATAGTTGGTACCGGTCGGCATATCGTTTATCAGCTGTGGCGCTGAGCGTTGCTGGAACTATAATCGGTCAGAACGACAGGTCTTTTTTACACCGTTCGATCGGTTATCGCTTTCATGAAAGAGTTTTTCGGATCACTCTATTTTCTGTTGCTGGTTGTCGCAGTGACTGCGCTGATTCTGGTCAGGGAGATGCTGAAAGCGGTCCGGGCAGGCCAGAAAGGAATGGTGATCAGTTTGTGCCTGACGATGGCCGTCCTGATGATTGCGACCTGGGTTGTGCTCATGGCGCAATAGCGTGGACTCTGTTTTCTGACACCCTGTAATCCACACCGAATTCATTGTACTGAATCCATTAAGGGGATTTCTGGCAGTGACCTCTGAATTGACCAATGTCAAATCGGGTTACGATCACTGGTCAGTCGTCTATGATCATGATCAAAACCCCATGGTGGCTCTGGAGACACCGCTGGTGCGCAAAGCCCTGGGCGACGTTCGGGAGTGCTCAGTGCTTGATCTCGGGTGTGGAACCGGCCGTCACGCCCTGTGGCTGGCCGAATCCGGGGCCCGCGTAACGGCGCTGGATTTCTCTGAAGGCATGCTGGGTGTCGCGCGGGCCAAACCCGGTGCGGACGAGGTGAGTTTCGTGGTTCACGACCTGCATAGGCGGCTCCCGTTGAAAAGCGGTACGTTTGACATCGTGGTCAGCGGACTGGTACTGGAGCACCTGCGTGATTTGGCTGCGTTTTTAAGCGAGGTCTACCGGGTTCTTCGCCCAGGAGGCCGTGCCGTGATCTCTGCCATGCATCCGGCCATGTTTCTGCGGGACGCACAGGCCCAGTTTACGGATCCCGAGAGCGGTGATGTTGTTCGCCCCGGCAGTCTGCCTCACCAGTTGGGTGAAATGGTGATGGCCTGCGTTCGGGCGGGGCTCGATCTCATCCAGATAGATGAATACGCCGCAGATCAGGATTTGGTGGCCCGCTTTCCGCGGGCCGGAAAGTACCTAGACTGGCCGATGCTGGTAGTTTTGCAACCGGTCCGTTCGGGCTAGTATCTGCAACCGTCCTCTTGCTTTTTTCAAAGAGGGTCTAAGCGTCGATTGGATGCTCCCTTGAGACAGTCACCTTGAGATCTGAGAAAGCCGGTCGAATATTCGGCTTTGAAGATTGCTCAAGCCTTGCAATCTTCATGCCTCAGTTCACACAATAAACGGTAGAGTCCGATATCGAGGTCCTGCTGGCCGGATACCGGAAGGCATCGGAGAATATTTTCTGCAACTTCCTGGCGCGTCGCATGAATCACCAGGCAGATTCCGATCTGTTGGTCCGGTCCCCGAATCTGTTCTTCCTGACGAGGGCCGTGTCCAGTAGCGCCATCCGCCCCGATATTCGCCGGACGCCAGAGTTCCAAACGAACCACACCGGAACGGTTCCGCAGTGTGTCCAAGTAACCGCTCAGCAGGGTTTCTGCTTCGATCACCGGCGACCGGACGGCGACGACAAAGCTCGCTCTTTCCGCTCCGATGCGTTGTATCCGGGTACAGACGGTCCGTGAGGCATTGATGAATACGCCATCCATTATTTGGCGTGTCAAAGGAGAAGGGTTATCCAGCTGGCGCAGATACGCTGGCGAGACCAACACCTCAGCAGTGTCCGTTTCATAGTAGTTGAAGAAACGGGACTTAGCGTCCACGGCATCGTGACGGCGGCCGAGCCGAAAGCCTTCAATGCTCACTCGGTCGGAGAAATGCTCCTCGTGGTACCAACGCTCGTAGAGATCTTCGCCTCCCTCCGCACAGTCGTTCCATAGCGCCAGAATGCCGCAAGTATCGTTCATGGTCTGGCCTTCTCGAACCTAAGTGCGAAGAATGTGATGTGCTTCACTCTGATCCTCTTGCTGTCCGAGATACAGTATAGGTCACTGCACCGGCTCGTCGATCATACGGAAATCAAAGTCCCTCAATCAGACCCCCATAGATGCAATCAACTGATCTCGTTGTCGAGGAACAACAGTATCGCTTGATAGGCTCAGCATTTAAGGGTATCAAATGTCTGAGTTGTTGCCTTTTTGATTATTATTTGTCTCCCGAATCAGAATCTGCTGGGCGCTATCAGTGCTTGAGTCGAGGTATCGTCTCCAGTCCCCCCTCGGGTTCGAGACTCAGACGATTTACCTCTAAAGGTGGCGGATAATGATTACGACTCCAACTCAAAGACGC
>CAZEKE010000158.1:0-3004 GCA_964512815.1 uncultured Acidiferrobacteraceae bacterium | reverse complement strand
TGCACGCGCCTGATCGAACTCCTGTTCGCAGGCCACTTGCAGTAAGAGATGACTTCTAGCGGACGGCCACACTCCATCCATCTTTCGCAGCGACGTCAGGGCCTCCTGAGTGTCCCCGAGGGCATAACAGGCAATCGGGTGGCTCATCAACATGCCACACAAGTTAGAAGACTCGAAGATTGGGCGCGAAGGGTCCAGAGACGCCAACGCCGTTTTCTCCCTGCTCTCCTGAATCTCGATCATGGTCAGGCTACTGTCTAGGGGGAGATTATTTCTGCGGGCCGTTTCCCACAAGGTGTTCGATTTGGCTGTATGGAGCAGTTCGAGGATCAAGTCTGGATCACCACGCTGAAGTGTACACAGAGCTTCGGTCACCAGAGCGAACGTCATGGAGGGATCAAGCCGTCTGGCCTCCCGAGATTCCGCCTCCATACGTAATTTAAGGTTCTCGCTCGGGGCGAGCGGCGTGTCCTGATCGCGATACCATAACGCCACCGTCAGCATAGCATGCGCCATTGCATTGTCGGGTGCCTTCTCGACTGCTAACTCCAGAGTTCGCACGGCCTCACTCCGATCCCGAGCAAGCTGTTGAAACAGACCTGCAGCCTTGTCCAGCAACTCCGGCACCCTGAGGTCCTCATCCAACTGGCTGGGTAGATTTTCTAAGTACTGCTTCTTGACTTCCCGTCGCAGATTAAAAGCGATCGTCTTAGTGAGTTCGTCCTGAACCTCGAAAATATCCTCGAGCACACGGTCGTACTGGTTCGCTGTGATTTGGCGTTTCTGGCGGGTGTCGGTCAGATAGACGTTAACCCGGACCTTGTCGCCGGCACTGCGTACACTGCCTTCGAGTACATAATCGGCACCGGCCTGCTGGCGAAGCTCCGCAGCGGCATCTGAACCCGCTGCAATGTTGGCAACCAATATCGGGTCGATCACGTCGATGGCTGTCTGCTTCCCCAGTATGACTGCCAGATCATCTCCCAGGCCGGTTGCAAATCCGATGGTTTCCGCATCCTGCGACGACGACCGAAAGGGCATCAGAGCAAGACGCGGCAAGAGATGATCGGGTGCCGGTTCGTCCACCACTGCGTCTGAAACGTTAGCGGCCCGCAGGTCGTCACCCCCCAAGACCTGGTCGAAGCGCACCTCGTAGACGATGACCGGTTCAGCGATGTTTTTCAGCGCCTGTTCTCCAAGCAGACCATATTCGCAGGTCAGCTTGTTCTTGATGTGCTCGTGGACGGCAGCCGAAACGAACACGCTGCCGGGGGAACAGATTCCCTCCAGGCGGGCTGCGATGTTCACACCGTCACCATACAGGTTGTCACCTTCAACGATGATGTCGCCAAGATTGACACCAACCCGGAAGGTCATCTGTTGATTCTCGGGAACACTACTGTTGCGGTTTTTCAGGGTTGCTTGAAATTCCACTGCTGCACGGACTGCTTCTACAGGACTCGGAAATTCCGCGATCACGCTATCTCCGGCAGACCCGAAGATTCGGCCGCCGTGTTCCAGAACACTGGAGTCGATGATCTTTCGACACACCCTCAGGACCGCCAGAGTGCGTTCTTCATCGGCGCCCATCTGGTCGCTGAATCCAACCGCATCTGCAGCCAGGATCGCAGCCAGTTTTCTGTTGACGGCTGTCACATCCAGCCCTCCTCAAGTTGATCAGCCAAACATGGGACACCGACGTCCAGTCACAGGCTTCGGGCAATCAGTTCTTTCATGATCTCGTTGGTACCCCCATAGATCTTCTGCACGCGGGCATCGGTCCAGGCGCGTGCGATGGGATATTCCAGCATGTAGCCATAACCGCCGAAAAGCTGCAGGCATTCGTCGATGACTTCGCACTGCATCTGACTGCCCCACCATTTCGCCATCGATGCAGTCGTCGCGTCGAGCTGTCCATCGCGCAGAAGTTCAATACAGTGATTGATGAATGCACGCGTCACCTCGGCTTTGGTCTTCTGTTCGGCCAGTTTGAACCGCGTGTTCTGGAAATCGAAAACCGGCCGACCGAAGGCCTGACGTTCCTTGACGTAAGTCAGTGTCTGGTCGAGGGCAAAGTCCATGTGACCCAGCGCCCCGATACCGATCACCAGCCGTTCCCAGGGTAACTGGTTCATCAACTGGTAGAAGCCCTGACCTTCTTCCTGGCCGAGAAGATTCGCGCAGGGAACCCGCATCTCGTCAAAAAACAGCTCTGAGGTGTCCTGCCCCTTGAGGCCGACCTTGTCCAGATTGCGCCCACGCCTAAAGCCGTCAACCTCATCGGTTTCGACCATCACCAAGGACACCCCCCGGGCACCGGCCTCCTTTTCAGTCTTCACCACCAGACAGATAAGGTTTGCCGTCTGGCCATTGGTGATGAACGTTTTGGCCCCATTGATCCTCAGGTCGTCTCCTTCAGCCACAGCGTAGGTCTCAACCGACTGCAGGTCGGATCCTTGCCCCGGTTCGGTCATGGCGAGCGCTGGTACCAGCGTGCCGGCAGCGAGACCCGGGAGCCAACGGTATTTTTGTTCTTCAGTGGCGTAGGCAATGACGTACTGCACTACGATCGTGTGAATACTGTAACCCCAGCTGAAGTCCCCGAGACGGGCCTGTGCATAGGTTGTGATCGCGTCGAAGGCCACATCGGCTCCAGACCCACCCAGGCCGGTGGGTATCGATGCGCCGAGAATGCCAGCTTCTCCTGCTTTCAGCCAAAAATCCGCGTCGACGAAACCCTGGTCGTTCCACCCTTTGACATGCGGCAGGTATTCGTCAGAGAAAAACCGTCTTATGGAGTCGGCATATAGTCGATGCTCCTCGCTCAGCCATGACGATGTAGTGGTTTCAAGCGGCATGAGCCCTATCTTCCCTGATAATTGGGTGTGCGTTTTTCAGCGAAAGCTCTCGGACCCTCGGCCGCATCTTCGGTGCGCATAATTTTGCTGAAAAGGTCAAGTTCCAGTGCAAGTCCTTCGTCCATACTCAGACCGGCCCCTTCCAG
>CAZEKE010000157.1:0-3560 GCA_964512815.1 uncultured Acidiferrobacteraceae bacterium | reverse complement strand
GTGTCTGACAAAACCGGTACTGCGTTGATGGCCTGCAGATAGCGCGTGAGGCCCTGCGCGGGACCGACTTCCAATGCAATCGGTAACGTCTGGCTCATGATGTCTCCAACACTGTTAACACTCGCCTATTTTAGCACTCTTTATACTAGAGTGCTAATAATAATTTTATTTCAGTATCTATACTTATCACTTTATTTTCAATGTATTATAGATTTTTCTTTATCAATAACTATATATATTATCTACCGTCCAAATCCGATTATCCTTTTCCTTAGTCATTGCTGCCGGCTACCGCAAGAGCAAACGCGTCCGCATCAAAGACCCGGAGGTCATCAATCCCCTCACCAACACCGATGAAGGAAATGGGCAGGCTGAACCTGTCTGCCACTGCGACAAGCATCCCACCCCTAGCGGTGCCATCGAGCTTGGTCACACACAGGCCGTCAATCCTGACGGCCTTGGAAAATGCTTCGACCTGGGAAAGGGCGTTCTGGCCTGTAGCACCATCCACGACCAGCAGCGTCTCATGGGGTGCTTCAGGGTCGATAGTCCCGATCACCCGATGGAGTTTGCGCAACTGTTCCATCAGGTCCGCGTTGACATGCTGGCGACCTGCCGAATCGATGAGCAGCACATCCACAGACCTCGCCCGCGCTGCATTCAGTGCATCATGCGCAACGGCCGCGGCATCTGCACCGTAGTCCTGTGCAATTACCGGCACGCCCAATCGGTTCCCCCAGATACCAAGCTGCTCGATGGCTGCTGCCCGGTAGGTATCACAGGCCGCAAGCATGACGCTCATGCCCCGTTCTGTGAACCGGTTAGCGAGCTTGGCCACCGTCGTCGTCTTACCAACCCCGTTGACCCCCACCATCAATACCACCCAAGGAGATGCCACCCGATCGGAGAGGTCAAGCGGACTGACAGCGGGGCGCAGGAGGTTAACCAGTTCTTGTTGCAGAAGAGCGCGTAAATGCTCGCTGGGATTCACGTGCTCCTTTGCGGCCTGTGTTCTCAACTTTCCAACGATGCGGGCGCTGGCCTCTACTCCGATATCTGACATGATCAGATGATCTTCGAGTTCGTCAAAATCTTGGTCGCTGGCGACAACCTGCTTGCCCTTGAAGAGACTCGATAAACCACCGGCAATGGCATCACGGGTCTTTCCCAGACGGCCAAACAGATCAAACTTTTCCTGCAATTCCATCTTCAGTACTCCGGATACTTTCAACACACGATACGATATGCAGTATCGTATCATTCGACCAAGCAGAAACCGCCCCGCTTCCATATGACCACATCCCACAGACACCAGGCCAGGAACCGCGGTCGCTTACGTATCATCGGCGGTCGCTGGAAACGTCACACGCTTAATTTTACCGGGGGTCCAGACTTGCGCCCCACACCGGATGCCGTAAGGGAGACACTGTTCAACTGGTTGACGCCAGCAGTCAGTCAGGCACGCTGTCTCGATCTTTTTGCCGGAAGCGGTGCGCTCGGATTTGAAGCTGCATCGCGAGGTGCGGCACAGGTCGTGATGGTGGACAACAACCGGTATTGTTGCAGGCAACTGGAAGAAAACCGCTCACGGCTCGGCGCAGAACAGGTCCGTATCTACTGCGACGATGCATTACGTTGGCTCAAAAACTGCTCGGACACCTTTGATATCATATTTCTGGATCCGCCCTACCAGAGTCAACTGACCGCGGCATCGTGCCACCTCGTCAATGTGGGCGGGGTTGCACCCAGAGGGCTGGTTTACGTTGAAACCGGTACAGAAAAACCGGTTAGCGTACCGGATCCTTGGCAAGAAATTCACCGGCAGAAAGCGGGCGAAGTCTGCTACCGACTGTACAGGACAGACCCGTCTTCTTCGGATTAAGCCCACTGGTAATCAATTGATGATGGCTCGCCGTCAAGCAATTAGCGCTTTTTCGCCGTAACGCAGTTCGGTCTCGAAATCCCGCACGTTCTCTCGGCGAAAAACCCGGTACACCATTGGAGCAAAGAACGACAGCGGCTCGGTTTCATAATGGGGATCAAAACAGTTCTGGTCGTAACGCTCACAGAATCGGACTGCGTCTTCATACCAGCGGTGGCCCCGATATCTATCGCGGGCATGGCGGTCGCCGGCGGAATGGTGAGCATAATAGTACATCTGGAAAACACCATGGTGCTTTACAATCCAGTACGTCTTTTCCGATACAAACGGACGCAGAACAGCTGCAGCCAGCTCACTGTGGGAAAACGGCGCGAGCATATCCCCAATGTCGTGAACAAGAGCAGCGACGACCAGTTCCTGAGATTCACCGGCCCGGTAGGCCCGGGTCGCAGACTGCAGGCAATGCTCCAGCCGGCTGACCTTGTAACCGCTGATGGAGCCTTCGAGTTGTTCGAGATGCTCCAGGATTCTGCCTGGTAGCCCATCAGTAAACTGCTCTTCTAGCCGGTCGAGAAGCGCATAATCTTCTACCGTCCCATCGGCCATGTGTACAAACTTGACTGTTTCCATACGCTCTCCGATCGGATGATCTCTGGTGGCGAGGTGCCGAGGTTGGTACTATTCACCAACATAACGCAATCTGTGAGAGAAAACCACACTAAATGGCGGTCAGGGCTCTTTATCCGGGTACATTTGATCCGATCACCAACGGGCACATCGACCTAGCCGAGCGGGCCAGCCGGATGTTTGACGAAGTGGTCGTCGCCATTGCAGCCAGCGCATCCAAAGCACCCATGTTTTCCCTGGAGGAACGCCTGCAGCTGACTGAAAAGGCTCTGGCGCACATTGAAAACACAATCGTGACCAGCTTTTCCGGACTGCTCGTTAACTGTGCTTCCGAACACAAAACACCGGTCGTGCTGCGGGGACTCAGGGCCGTGTCAGATTTCGAATACGAGTTTCAGCTGGCTGGTATGAATCGGCGGCTCGACTCTCGTGTAGAAACTATCTTTCTGACGCCATCCGAACAATATACTTTTCTGTCAGCTTCCCTGGTGAAAGAAATCGCTCTGATGAAAGGGGATGTCAGCCAGTTCCTCAATCCCAAGGTCAACAAGGCCCTGATAGACAAGATAGAAAAGATGGGGCCGAACAGCTAACAGCTGTACAAGGCGTATACCATGGCCCTGCTGATCACCGATGAGTGCATCAATTGCGATGTTTGCGAGCCGGAGTGTCCCAATAGCGCGATCTACCAGGGCGATGAGATTTACGAGATCGATCCGCTACGGTGCACCGAGTGCGTTGGCCATTTTGACGAACCGCAATGCGTGGTGGTCTGTCCGGTGGAATGCATCATCGTCGACCCGGAACGAACCGAAACGGCCGACATACTGCTCAAGCGATACCAAACTCTGACCCGGACAGAGGGCCCGCCCTTAGACTGAATCAGCTGGTCGGTAGAGCGATGTCCAGGCTGCGCCAGAGATACCAGGTCGCGACACTTCGGTAAGGCCGCCATCGCCGGCCGGCCCTTTCCAGTTTGCCAGGTTCCGGAAGCGTCTTGAATCCACTAAGATGCTGATAACCACTGCGCACACCGAGATCACCCGATGGC
>CAZEKE010000156.1:0-20504 GCA_964512815.1 uncultured Acidiferrobacteraceae bacterium | reverse complement strand
CCCATAGAAGAGCCAAATTCTAACAACTTCCTCTGCTCACCAGCTTTAACGTCAGGATCAGACCATTCCGGTATTTTTTCCAAAATCATCTTTTGCTCTGCTGCGAGTCTATGCTGCAAGCGGGATTGATTTTCCTCTTGTAATAAAGCTTGCATTCTATGTTGCTCTTCAGCAATCGCCTGAACCTGTGCTTGCCTATCTTGTTGAATTTGTTTTTGCTTCAACCACTCGATAGGATTTTCTCTTTCCAGAGTTTCCCAGTCGATGTTCGGCTCACTTGCAGATCCCATGTGTTCTTGGAGTTGTGCAAGAACTTGAGAATACGACTCACGTTCCTGCTGAATAGCCATCGCAGTGGCTTCAAACTCTTTACGTTCTTCAGCTAATGCTTGGCTCTTTTGCGTGAATGATGATCCTTTCTGATAACCAGATATGAGTTCATCGAGTGGTACATCCATCTCTTTGCCGTCTACTATTACCCGGTAGGATGAAAGCTCACCTTCTGAGTACTCTTCCTGATTATTTTCGCTGACCTCTTCCACCTCTTCTGAGTCTTCATAGGACTCAGCTTCGATGGCCTCTTCTTCGATGCCATCTTCTAGCTCAGAATCAGAGTGCTGCTCCTCTTCTTGAGGTTCTGCGTATTCTCCTCTGAGCATTGATGTGAGACTATCTTCTATTTCTCCTGCGGTTCGTCTGCGAGGACGTTCACTCCCATAAGCCTCATGGTCTTGGACCTCTGGCTGAATTGGGCTAGTGATAGTTTGTTCGCTCACGATTTCCTTCCTCTTTTAGATTTTGAAACTTTGCGAGATTGCTCCATAGCCCAATCACCTACCAGGGTGCGGAGTCCTCGCACGATCTCATCAAGGCCCTTGCCTTGCATATATAAATTCTCTCTAACACTGCTTTCATTTAACTCGGTAAGCGTCCATTGTGCAACTATGTTTTCTCTTACCTTTTCTAAAACTTCAACAAAGACTGGATCTGCAAGAATCTCTTTTGCTCTGCGACCCTTCTGCTCTGCCGTTAGATCATTCACCTTCTGTTTCTTCCTTTATCCTTGCTCTAAGCAATTCTAAACTTACCTCATCCTCGTATTCCTTTTCCCGCAAAGCTAAATCGCCAGCTATTCTTGTGGTTTCACGCTCATTAAGCATTTGAGCTTTCATAGCGTCAAGCTGTAATTTTTCCTGGTCGATAGCAGTACGGGCTTGGATGTCTACCATCTGCACCTCTGCCAATTGTTCCTCTGGTGTTGGTTCAGGTGGTGGTGGTGGTGGTGGTTCGTAATCAATCGGTAATGGTTTAAAGAATTGATTTGAATCCTTGAACCCACTCACTTCCAACATCTTGGTTAATGTGTTTCTTATTTGGCCCAATCCAACTAATGGATTATTTGGACCCATTTGTTGCATAATCTGTTCCTGCCTACTAGCAATCTGATTCAATGTATTTAATCGTTCATCAATCATTCCAGAACCTAGTCCAACATTCGTAGAAACGTCCATTGTGGCATCCCAAACTCTAGGATCTATCGGAGTCCAATCATTGCGGAGTCTAACCATTCGTTCCTGATCTTGGTTTTCGATAATGAGTCGTAGCAAGCCTTTGAACAATGGTTTGAATCCTGTCTCTGCAAACAAACGAGCAATCATTTCTAGGCGTTGTTCTGCACCTTTCATTGTAGCACTAACCGCTGCTCTCGTTGTAGACTGTAGTACATCTGGGTCCAGTCCTTGTGATGCACCACTTTGTCCAGTTCTCGATGACTTCATTTGATCGAGATATTCCATCATTGGAAATGCTTCTCTACCGAGGAAGGGTACATTCAATTGTTGTACCATTCCTGGTGCTCGCATTCTAATAATCGAACCAACTTCTGGATTCAGGACATCATCAATATCGACCTGGCCCTCTACTACTCCAGTTCGTGGATACAGTGCAAATGACAAGCTATCAAGCATACCTCTAAGCACTGCTGATTTCACACGTTGAATATCCTTAGTCATATCTGCAACATCAGAACCAAAGAACACATGAGGTTCTGGATCACAAGCAAACACAGCAAACGGAATGCTATCAATAGGTTCGTTATTTACTAGGTGATAGTTTGACCCCACTGTGCAGACACGCCTGAGTTCAGCCAAACCATCTCCGTCATAATCTACATAGCAGTAGGCTTCAACATAAAGAACTCTGCGTTCATTATATGTTGATAGTGGTCCTGGCATCGTGCGATCTGGATACCTGGCCCAGTATTCATCGTTATCAGTAAATGCTACCTCATCAGACAAATAGTCATCTAACATATCCTTATCATAACCCATAGCTACCAAGTCACTTACTGTAGCCATTGTCCTATGACCTACGACCTGTGCATCATCAAGACTGGTTGCAGCCGAGTCTACAAAAAATTCTTCGGGTGGCATCGTTTCGACACGAACCCTGTTCTTTTTCCGTTGACGCTTAATCTCTACATCATAGATCATTGGTGGCTCCATGCCTTGAGCTACCATCATCTCGACTTGCTCTGGTGGAATATCTGGATTAGATACTCCTTCTACTGAGACTGCTTCTACATCTTTTTCCTGTAACAATAATCCAAGTGTTGCTTCATCTAACCCCTCAAAGCTGTAAGTATGCACTTCAAGGGAATCATCCCATGACCACTTTACGATACCGCCTTTATTGACCAGTGCATCCTTGAACACACTGTAAAATATTCCTACAGAATCATTATCTTCACGAAGGATATAATTCACATAATCTGTAGCCTGTTCTGCCGTTGCTACATCTTCGGGTCCACGGGGTACAAACTCCACCATGTTCTCTGCACCAAAAAATACTCGCATCAATGATGGAAGCATTGCCTGTACACTATCACGCACATCTCTGCTGACTACCTGGCTACGCCCATCGACCTCATTACCAAAAGGATCACCATTGTAGTAACGAGTAGACTCTGCCCTAAGTGGACTGATGTCATCATCAATAAATTGGATAGCGTCTTCGATGTATTGGCGAACTACAGTTTGTAGCTCGCCTTCTGTCATGCCTATACCAGCTTCGGTTTCAGCTTCGTCTATATACGCCAAATTATACCACTCTTGTAAAAGTTAGCTTTACGAAACTACTCTTATTCTCCCTAATGTTCAACAGGGTCTAGGGGCAACACCCGTGTTGGAGGGAGACACCTTGTTTATTTAAGTCAGGCTACCACGCCAATAATAGCCGTAACCCCCTAGACGATTCCTGCTAAATCTCTTTTTAATTTGCCCATCCTTCTGCCAGACCTACCCCCTATAGCAGTACCAGCATCGGACGCAAAGGTCAATACAAACGCATCCGCAGCATCAGGACTGGCAACACCACGCTTCTTCAAATCTGCTTTCGATTCTATCTTCACCTTACCGCTAGATGTATAAGTATAACGCAATGTGGTAAGCTCTCCCTTTAATCTATCATCTCTGGGAAGTCGTACATCACGCCCTTCCAGCCAACCTTTAGCTTTATACCATAATTCTGCCCGAAGGTTCAAATAGGTGTCACCCATTGCAGGGCTTTCCGACACGTTAATTGCATAAGCTGGTAAGCCAAGCTCTCTGAGTCTATCCGCTACACCAGCACCAAGTCCTATTGCGTCCACAAAAATTTCTTGAGGTTTTTCCATTGACTTATCATACTCTGATTTAATCGCACCTGTTAATTGCATTGTATCTAGTCCACGCCATAACCGAATAGGTTCAGTAATCGCATTGCCTTTACGTTTACACAAAGCAGACGCATCAGCCCCAAATCGTGCTACATCTACTCCCCATACAATTGGAGAATATTGAGTAGGAAGTACATCACGATTAATTGCACCATCTGTTAGCTCCATGCTAATGACTGTATCATCATCGCCTTTTGGAAACTCGCCCAGCACACGCACACGATAAGTATTAGATTCTTCGCCATATCGTAATCTACATTCTTCGATGTACTCATCTGACACTCGTTTCGTTGTTTCGCATGATACATGAAATGTAGTCCAGCGATCAGCTAACTTATGAAACGTATCATAGAAATATCCAGAACTTCTAACCGGATTTCCTGCCAATACCATTGAAGCGTGTAACGCACTCATGCTACCACCAGCAGCTTCATACACAGCCTCTGGCACACCGCTAGCCTCATCACATATCAGCAAAACGTGTTCAGCGTGTACACCTTGCAGTGCATCGGGTTGTTCAGCCCTAGATGTTCTAGCTGATATAAAGTTACGCTCTGGATCTGATGCAAGTTCTATACGATCAGCACGAATTGTAAACATCTCAGTAAATGCACTCACGGGTGATTGCTTTAACCATGCTTTTGCTTCAGGCAACAATGCATCATGTAGCTGTGCAGATGTTGGTGCAGTTATCACGACCTTCGCATGATAGTGAGTTGTGATCCACCATAGTGCTAACCAAGACAAACAGGATGTCTTACCAACTCCATGACCAGACCGAATAGAAACACCACGATCTCCATTGGCTACAGCATTCATAACCTCTGACTGCCAATCATCGGGAGTAGCATCAAGAATCTCAGTAACAAACAGAGTAGGATTTTTTCGACACTCTTCTATGAGCTTATCGAAATCCATTTAATAGTTACCCCTAAGTAGGCCCACCAATTCCTTCTGAATGTCGTATGCGTCTTCTGGTAATGGGAATGGCCTGTCAAGCACACCGCTCCTTATAAGCAAATTCCTAGCTTCGTTTCCCTTATCCCGACTGTAACCAGTTTCTGGTCTAAGCAGAGTCGGGTACCTATTGGTATAGTCATATTTAAGTCCCCGATCATCTGCGAGTGCTCCTGGATTCCGAAACCCCCTGCTTTGTTGACCCCATCTGATGGATGGGTCCATAATACGAACTGGCATTGTCTCGTAGCCCAACTCCTTGAGTGCCAGTGCTCTATGTCTTCCTTCGTGGCCACCAATTCGCCTAATACCTTGTTCGTATAGGTCTGGGTCTCTTGCAAGGTCTAGGTATGGTATGTCTCTGAGCACGGCAGGATTTGCCTCTGTACCAGTTTTCAAAAATGTCCTTATAGCTTCAAGGTCATCTACTCTTGGACCCTCTGTCAGAGGTTCTGCTAAGTCAAGAAAATCATCGAGGTTTACATCTGTTATAAATTGTCTATCCATTGGATCGCCCAAACTAAACCCAAGGTCATCTACATATCCATACTCAGGACCATCTTCCAGCGAAATTGGTCGCTTAAAGTGCCGTCTTGCACTACCATCTGCTATTTCTTTAATAGCCAGTTCATCGGCCTTACTCAGCCTTCCAGCCTTGATACCAGCACGAAGTGCATCCAATGGCATAGCAAATAAGGGAAAGGCAGATGCTAGAGCTAAAAGTCCAGCACCCGT
The DNA here is from genome assembly GCA_964512815.1 of uncultured Acidiferrobacteraceae bacterium. Lineage (GTDB taxonomy): Bacteria > Pseudomonadota > Gammaproteobacteria > Arenicellales > UBA868 > UBA9619. Next base: position 15,097 of record CAZEKE010000156.1, on the reverse strand, counting down.
ATTGCCAGCCTTGCCTACCAGTGTGGGTGATTCCCAAGCGGCCTTAAATGATTTGGGTGCATCATAAAATACTGCCTTCACATCCCCTACCCCTGGCATAAAATCTACCAGCCATTCAGGGACATTGGGCAGATTCATACCGCCTGTTTTCATCCTGCCTTCATCGTCCACGGGATTCCACCAGGGAGTGTCAGGGTTCAGCAAGCCGTTCATCAATTCTCCAGTCTAACCTTCAAAAGTGCGACCTCTCTTTCCAAGTCTACCACCGACTGCTGGAGCTTTGCAATCTGCTCAGTGAGCAAGCCTGTAGTTCCTATATATTTTTTTTGGCGGTCCGACACATCCTGTATCAAGACCACGGCCTGTGCGTCGGCACGTTCCATTCCCTCAAATCTCGCCCCTGCTACCCAGGTAGCGACCAGTATACTGATCGCAAAGCCCACGGATATGGCTGGGAGCGAGCTTGCCTTGGACACCGCCATCAATACTTCACGTTAGCTTTTAATGCCCGTAAGTGCTTTCGTGCCATGTTCAATGTTTCGTGGCACTTGAGATTTGCCCAGTTTCCTTTCTTCCTCTGAACTTGTACACACTTCCCTTTAAGGCGATACGGCATCTACACACCTCCCGCTTGAACAACAGACAACACTCTGATCTCCATACCAACAATTACTCATGGTCGCAGAACAGGCAAGAGCTATCAAGAGAAAAAGCAATACCACCAAGACCCTGGCTATCACTTCTTTTTCTTCAGAGATGGATACTTACCCTCAACACATCTTCTAATCCTAGCTTCTTCAGCATCAGTAGCAAACTGTGCTGCTCTTGCTAGTGCATTTCTAGCATGAGAAATGTCTGGGACAGGATATGTTCTGCCAGGACCACAAAAGGCACTGTCAGGTAACTTGTCTCTTTGCTTGCTCGTTAAGACGGCCATTAGCTCTCCTAAAGTATGGATGCTCTTTAAGAACTATACCACAATATTCACAAGTAAGCCACACCATTGTAGGCTGCTGTCTATGCCCACAGGCTATACAAGCTATGGGTTCTCTATAACCTTCAATGCGTCTAGTCATAAGACCTCCACATATAGTTTTTATTGTTTTAACTGTTTACTTTATTTCCTACTGTTTTCCATACCCTACTTCCCAGCTATAAAATAATACAGAAAAAACTCGTTATAGTGCAAGGGCTTATGGGGTATAGGGGGGTCTTCCAAGCCCCCCTTCCATACCAGAAACAAATACCCCCTACTCTTCTTCTTCCACTTGGATGTCTGTAAAAATTCTCAGGCCATCTTCATCAACTCCAAGTTCAGTAAGTTTCGGAGGTGCTGCATTACTCACCACCTTAGGCTTACTAAGCAACCTCTGCAATTGCCAGGGAAGTAGCTTGATATCACTCTTGGTAAAGTAAGCCATTACTTGTTCGCCAGTTAATGAATCAGAACCCTCCAATGCATCCGCAGCTTCACGCATTAACTGCCAATCCAATCCAGATAGAAACTTTGCACGGGATCGTAACTTCTCTGCTAACTCTCTATTACTCATAGTGCCTCCTATAGTTATTTCAAAATCGTATGGTATTTGTTTTACGTCAAGTTGATGTGTGTGGGGTAGGAAATGTTCCCGCCCCCGTCTTTGTGTGAGGGGGGGGGTAAATTGCGAGGGCTTTATCGAGCAATTTACACTACTAACGATAGGGCGAAGCTCCGTTTAGGCCGAGCGTAGCGAGATATATGGTTCCACAGCGAGCTTGCGAGCGGTGCGTGGAATCCGTTTGGGGCGGGGACGTAGCGGAAAATGGGCCGAAGGCTCCGCTTAAAAATTTTTTGTGCCAGGCTGGCAGATGTTTGCGGGTGTTTTTGGTGTGGTTTTTGCTGTTGTTTTTGCTGTTTTCGGGGTGGTTTGCAGTCTCCGTAGGATGGCTGCACAACGGCTTGCCGTTGTGCACCCATCCGAAAATTTATTTTTGGCGTTTTAGCTGTGTTGCCGGATGGGGCTGTTCACATCCAGCAACACAGCGGGCGGTAATCCTGGTGTTTTTTCGGTTTAGTTGGTGGCGAACTAGCCAACCAAACCCCAAACTTCCCCAGTTTCTCGGGCGGTTGGTCGGTCTGGTCTCCTAGTTTGGGTTCTAAACTGGAACCGATTTCCACACGCACGGAACATTCCGCTCTTTTTTTGTCAAAAAAGGCGGTTTTTCCCTAACCTAGTATACTCCCAGGGTCAAAACATCGGCTATATGGGCCATTTTTTCCGCTCTTTTCGCTTGTTTTTGTCGAATTGTGCTCGTTTTCTGCTCTTACAATTGTGCAGCACAACCAAAAAACAGAAAACTCAGTATTTTTTGGCCTCTTTTCCTGTCGCATATGGGAGTTTATATTACTTCAACGCCAGAAGTACATTTAACTAGGAGGAAGTTTGAAACGATTTAACAAGATTTTGCAAGAATCCGCTCCGTTCAATGTCGCTCCCGACAAGCCCCAAGGATATTTTCAATTCTTGAATACCCTGCAAGACTCTGGAGCAATCAATATGTTGGAAGCTCCCGCACTCCTTGCAGACCTCGCCAACATCCCGAAGAGACAAGCCAATAAAATCTTTTCCGCCTGGCTTGCGATGGCTATGCAATCGGATAGGGGGCAATCATGAATGGACCATACGGCTCAGACGTGGAATTTACCGCTTTTTTTGTTGCTGTCGCATTGGTTTTCATTGTTTTATATGCGATTCTCTCGGCCGTTTGCGGATGGGATGAGGGTTTATATGACGATGAGTAGCCTAGCCATAACCCGCTTCGGGAATGCCTCGCATAATGGGGCGATTATATACCGGGGTCCGAGTCGGATCGATGGGCAGGAAATCGTGGTAATCGTTACAGGTCTCAAAAGTGGCAGCACAAACCAAAAAACTGGAGAACTTTTGCAGACTCATAATCTGGTAGCTTCGGAGTCTCCCACGAGTGCGGTAGCTTCTGGGAAAGACTCCAGCGTCTGCGGTGGCTGTGTGCACCGCAGACGCTGGAGCAAGTCCCTCAAGAGATTCGTGCGTTCCTGTTACGTCAACATAGGAAAAGCACAGAATGGAATCTGGAAGGCTTTTATCAATGGAAAATATCCCGCTATTGATTGGGAAGTTTTCCAGGTGGTGGCCTCTGGGATGTTAGGCAGACTCGGCACCTATGGAGATCCTGCCAGTGTTCCGCTGGAAGTGTGGGACAACTTCGTCACACCTTTGGCGGGTTGGACTGGATATACTCACCAAGCGAGTAATCCGAAACTGCGGGACGTTCTGAAATATTGCCAGGTGTCCGCCGACAGTCTCGGGGATGCTCTGGAAGCTTCTAAACATGGTTTTGGAAGCTTTCGGGTATTGGGCCAGGATAGCCCAGTCAAACAGGACTGGGAAGTCCTTTGTCCCGCTAGTGAGGAAGCTGGGAAAGTTGCACAGTGTGACACCTGTCTGATGTGCGACGGCAGAAGCGGGAACAATATCGTTATAGCATCCCACGGCATCGGTGGCACTCACTATCAAGAGAGCAACCGCAGACCTCTTAGACTCTCTTAAAATCACTTAGGCGGGGTAGGCTTGGAGAGCCTACCCCGCCCCCAAAAAAAGGAAAAAATCCAAATGAAAAAAGAAACAATTTGTGCCATTTGTGAGTCGGTCATTTATCCGAATAGTCAGTCTGTCGAGTATTCCTTTCAAATTAGAACCAGGGATGACGATGAACTGTCGGTCATAAAGGGAGAGGCTTCTATTTGTTCGGTCTGTATGTCGAAAGGCGATGACTGGGTGGCCGATAATTTAAGTGACCGCCTAAGACGATTTGTCGAATGCGATGAAAGCGTCGCTGAACTTTTTGGAAAGGAGACACAATGAGTTTTTCCCACGGAGAAAAAAGAGAAGTGGTCATTGAAGTACTGAGGCCATTACATAAACAGTTAAGGGAAATGAATAATGGAGAATACCCTTGGAGAGAGGAACACGAAGGCCGTCTATGGATAGAAGGTATGCATTGTGCTGGGCTAAAAGTAGGCGAAGACCTTCAAAGGTTTTACCAGCTTAGAAGAACTATCAACGACATCAAAATTAACTTCAATGAAAAATACCCCACAGCTAAACGCCTAACAGATGGCGAATGTGAATACAACCACTTCAAAAAGGAAGGACAAAACAAATGAGGCCAATGACCGAAGAAAGATACAATGCCATTTTAGAAAAGTGTAAGGCGGTTGTACGAAGTGTGGGATTTGAGTTAGTAATGAATTCCCAGGAAGTAGAGGGAGATTTTAGAAGAGGAGATAGCTACACTATCATCAGGCTCCCAGAAGAGGAAGACTGGGGAGAGGGAGATTTAGCCTGGTGTGTCGAAGAGGCTGTTAGATACCATCTGAAATTCACAGTCAGAGGCCGTTATGAATCGACAGTGGGCAACGTCATTCTAGATGAATTTGAACGCCAAGAAGAGGAGACACAATGATTAATGAGCAGTATTACCTCAAAGAAGGGAGTGTCGGTCAGTGGACAACGATAAAAGTCCCAGATGGAGCATGGGCGAATGAATGGCCTGGTAGTAAGCCATCGGTCCAGAAAGCTCTTGAAGGCCGTCAGGAGATCCATGTACGGCTAGAAGGGAACGAGGTTGTCGGAATCATCATAGACGGCACAGCCGATACCTTATGGGCATTGCGAACAGTAATCGAGAGACACCTAGAGAAAAAGGAAGGGACAGATGAAAGAGTTTAAAGTAGCAATCACCTATGGTGAAGAGCGGGAAAAAACGAAGGTTTACAGTTTTGATACTCAAGCAGAGAGGGATGCATTTTTTCTTGGTCTAGATCAATGTGTCGGATGGCATGACTACAAGATTGTCGGTGAAGATGATGATACGTTTGAGGTTAAGTCGATAGCTCTCGTTATCCGCTGTAATGAAAGCTGGGAGTGCCAGGAGTACGAAGAGATTGAAGAGGGATGGACCGACAGGAACCTTGATCAGTGGACCTCCAAGGACAGATACAGAGGCGAATCATTCACCTTTAATATCTGGGACTACGAGATGCAAAAAGATCAGTGGAATTGTCGAGCTTGCCAGTCAACCAACGTGACAGTAACAGAGGTGTCATCATGATAGCAGTAGAGCTTAACTCAGGGACGATTGGCTATATGGAAGAGTGGGTTTACAATTTAATCTGGCCGATAATAGAAAGGCTACCAGATGAACTGCTTGAAGATCTGCGATCCGAAAGTCAGGCGAGTCACGAGAAGTATTTGGAATTGCTAGGTCCAGTCTTAAAGGATCTTCCAGAATGGGTAGATGGTTATTCACCGAAAGGTAAGTTCGAACTGAGGGACAGTCTAAAGGAAGAGGGACCATTCCTGGAGGATGTGGATGAGTTCGTTGATGCTTGGGCAAAAATGCTCCAGCAGATGTATCATGATCGCTACAAGTTAGCGATAGAGACAGGGACGTCAGAGAATTCAATTGACTGGAGTGATTCTGTGTATCGCAAAATGAAAAAAAGAATTAAAGAAGAGGGGATACGGCTTGATCTATATGTCCCAGAGGAGTGACTGGAGTCCTTGGGCGGGGTTCGAACCCCCGCCACTCCCTTGTAGGTGCTGTACCGCTTTTAAACGTCAAGAAAAGAGAGGTTATGATGAAAGAAGATCCTATTAGAATTCTACTGGCATATTGGAAAAGCTTGTTGGATGTTGGTCTAGATCCAAAGGAGATTAAAGACTCACCACTAGCCAGGGAATATGTTTGCGACTTACTGCATGATCTTTTTGAGGTTATCGATACTGATGGAGATTTTGATTTTGATTTAAACGAACTTTTCAAAGAGGTGACACGATGAAAGACAAGCGAACCTATTTGGTTTTGCACTTAGACCCAGACACTGGAGAAGTAGAGGGTAGGACACAGTGGACTGTCGCTCAGATCATAGCAGAAATCAATCGTGACAGAGGTATAGGCTGGCAAGACTATGACGAATCTGACTGGCAAGAGGGATGGCTAGAATTTGTAGAAACTGCGGGATACCATTTTATCCCAGAACTTATTGTACAATCACTTAAACGAAAATACGGATGGGAATAATTATTTGTCGTTTGTCAAAAAAAATTCCCGGCCTGTCAGTCGGTCAGTCGGTCAGTCTATCTGTCGCATACGAGTGTTGCTATCGGCTGTTGCAAATGATAGATTCAGAGACTTCTTAAACGCCAAGATGGAGAAAATAAATGCAACACACCTTAACAAAAAAAGAAGTTCGTAAGATCATGAATGACTACGATGTGACAGATCTCACAGACGATGAAAAATTTGAGATCATTCGGATGCGAGAACAGGAAAAAGAAGAGAAGAGGTTAGCGAGGAAAGAACGCAAGCGGAAACGACAAGAAGACAAGGTCAGGGAAGAACTAGCGGAGACTCACCCAACGGCAACATTGGAGCACCACCCTGGCTTCCTCACACATGGCTACTACCATCTCATTTACACCGATGCGAATGGGACAACCCACACGATAAAGGTACATGAGGATGACACTGTCGATATTCCCACTATCGCAAGAATCAAGATCAATATGATTGATCAGCTTGCTCCAGATGTCGAGAACCCACCAGAGAGTACAGAGTCCACTCAGTGCTTGATTGGCCCAAAGAATGCTGGCGGTAAGAGGCGGGCAAAGGAAAGGCGGGATCGTCGAAGGTATGAGAAACGAAAGTATGGACGCTATCTCCAGCCAGGGGAAAGAGATGAATTACCTAGAAATATATTTGGCGAGATAGATGATTGAGTGGGTGGATCAGGGGCGGTTAGAAATTGTCACTCCACCGCCTTGCAAGTCTGATTTGCCCACTCTGATTAAGGTCTCCATACTGGCGGGCGTTGCCTGATAAATGGAGTTAAACGACGGCTGAAACAATTGTCTGCCAAGCCGTCAGCCACAGTGGCCCCTGACTTTTGGCGGGTTGGGTCAGGCACACTTTAAAAGCTCAAGCCCGCCACCTAATTTTACAAAGGATAGACAAATGGAAATAGAGATGATTAGCGTTAAGAAACATATCTTGGAAGGGTGTCTCCATGTTCTGGGAATGATGGCGATCCTAGAGCTAGAGAAATCGAACCTTCCCCAGGAAGCAGTCCAAGCGATCTACGATGTTATAGAGGTTGTTGGGCCAGAGTTAGACCTTGCAGTAGGAGAAATAAAAAATGGCAACTGACCACCAGGAATGGGCCAGAGACGAACTGAGGAAGAGGATTGATGATAGTGGTCTGGGGATCACTCGCTATGCGAGGGAGAGGCTTATTCGCTCTCCCTCAACTGTCCACAGATGGTTAGCGGGCGGGCGTATCAGTTCTGTCGTATGCGACTACCTGTTAGGCAACTGGAGATACTTAGATGATACAAGTCAGTCGATTAAGGGGCCGACTGACCAATGAATTTGATTCAGTCGGAAATGCTATTAAAAGCAGTCGAAGAGTATGGGCGTTTGAGTTTCCTGCTTGGACAAAAGATGACCAAAAAAAACAAAGAAGGCTGGCAAGATATTTGGATCAAAAGGTCTAAGATTTACGACAAGATACAAAGCTACGTTGACTGTGAGATGGATATGTCCAATGAGTAACCCTTGGGCTGGGTATGACGAGTGGCGAATGCGTCACAATCCAAACGATGACTACGACAACGATGCGGTCATAGAGCGGATCAGGGAAAGAGTCGAAGACGAATACCCTGAGTGGAATGAAGCTCAAGTTGCAGAGGAAGTACAGCGAAGGTTTGAAGACGAATGAAAAAGAAAAGAGAGGCGTTCTGGATACGGCATTATATGACATATGAGAAGAGGGAACATCGATGGAGCCAACTTCCCAAGAAACCAGTGAGGGATCGAGACCTTGAGGATTTGGGCTGGGAAGCTGTTGAGTTTAGGCGGGGAGTTTTGAGTGATGCCAAATTCTATCCCAGTGGACGAAGACATATCGATGGCCTGGAAAAAGTAGGAAGGCGTTGGGCAACGAAGAAGTTACACACTGAGAGGCCACCTACAGATGGAGCAAGACAACCTCACCAAATAAAAGATATCCTGAGATGGATAGAGGAAGAGAATAAAAAATGTACCGACTAGAATATGAAGACATGATTCCAGTGACAGAATGGTTCGGAAGTGAAGTGGATGCCATGAAGATAGTGAAACGCCTCAAGCTGAAGGAATACAACATTCGATTCATTCATTTTCCATTTATTCCAGATGCGACGAACATCGATGGAAACATAGATCCTGACGGCAACACAATTTATGGAAACGAAGGAGCGACTTTACACTGGTTAAACCGATGGGCAACAAAGGGAAGGAGCTAATGGCTAGAAACATAGACCTACGAACTGGTATGTACCAAGAACTAAGAGACGAACTCGCAGTGACTGTGCAAGAACTCAAACATGATATCAGACACTACACTATGTCGGATGCCGACATCCAGTTTGATATGGGAAGAATAGCCGGGTTACGATTTGCAATAATGTTGCAATTAAATGTTCAAGATTTCTACGATGTTAAGGGTGAAGAAAAAAGACTCAACAAATTTTATGGACGAGTCAGTAAGATGTTAGAACCATATCAGCCATAGGGGAGACTATGCAAAGACCAGATGAAAACGATAGACGCAAGTTAGTACGAGACTTGGCTCACCTCACCAAGATCCTCGACGAGAGGGTGATCGTGTTGGAAGAGCAATTGGAAAAATGCCAGAGAATTGTACAATCACTTAAACGAAAATTACGAAAGGAAGAGAGCCACGCCAATGGGAATTAAACCGCCAACAGATGTGACAGCACTAATGATAGAGCACATGACGAAGGTTTTCGATCTGCTAGATGAATCGAGAGAAGAGTACCAAAGAAAAGAATATGCGAAGCGAAGAGAACAAAGAGAACAATCGACTACTAATGGAGATACTGATGCCAGCACAGAAAAAAACAGCTAAAAGTATATGGGAAAAGCTTTCAAAAATTAACTGCAATGACCAAGTAGAAACGAAGAACGGCTTGAAATATTTATCATGGAGTTGGGCCTGGGGAATAATGATGGAGAACTTCCCTGAAATGTCAGTCGAATGGTATACCTACACCGACTCCTATGGGGTCACCAGGGACGTTTGCTACTACCCAGGTGGCACTGCTATGGTGTCTTGCACAGTTACCATAGGAGATGTCAGTCGAGAGTGCTGGCTACCAGTTCTTAATTTCCGCAATCAAGCTCTGGAAAATCCTAATACCTTTGAGATTAACTCAGCAAAAATGCGGTGTATGACAAAAGCATTTTCGCTTCTAGGACTTGGCCATTACATTTATGCGGGTGAGGATATCCCAACATCCCAAGGAGACAAAGCAAACGCCTTAGAGAGTGCCAAGAAGGAACTTTCCTCTCTCCTTAAACAGATCGAAGCTGACAATGATAAAGTAGCTGAAATAGACGCAAATGTTTTGGAATCAGCACGGGTCTTGCTGAAGGATGGAAAAGACCCAAAGAGGATGCAAAAAGCATCCGATTTTTTAAAGTCACTTATTTAACTAGAGGTAATACAAATGGCACACGATAAAGACACTACTGACAAGTTCCCGGCTGGCCTAATCGTCAAGCACCCGCATGAGAATGCTCCAGACTTTGTCAGGGCAAAGCTCCACATTGTAAAAAAAGAATTCATGCAGTGGTTGGAAGGTCGTGAAGATGACTGGATCAACTGCGATATTAAGCTTTCAAAAAATGGTAAGTTGTATGTCCAGGTCGATGACTGGAAACCTGCAAAGCCTCAAGGAGTACCGAAGGCAGAGGATGGTGTAGATGGACTCCCCTTCTAAGAATATCTTAAATGAAATAGCATCCTCTTTGTTCCCCGAACTCAAGAGAGAGATCTCTGCTATTCAAGACGAGATCCGCAGTGCTGAGAATAGGATACAGAGAATACCCCCAAGCCTTCTCTCCAGTGGAACGCAAGAGGCTCTGGATAATTGTCGGTCATCGTTGGCTTCAGCTAATGCTTATTCAGTCAACGCCTTGAAATCTGTGCATCAGCAATATCCACACTGATGAAAGAATCACAGATCTCAAGAGAAATCGTCAAATTTCTGCGTGACACGATGGGGATGTCAGTCTGGAGCACCGAACAAGGGTTCCGCAAAGAACGTGGCGGAACTCGTATTTCTCCTGGTGTGCCAGATCTTATCGTGATGGGGAAGGGGGTCTGGACCTTTGTCGAGGTCAAGACCCCCAAGGGGAAAATGAGAGAGTCCCAACTTTTTTTCCAGAAGGAATGTGAGGAGAATGGTGTTCCCTATTTAGTCTGGAGAGATGTAAGGGATGCATTCGATTGGCTAGTAGAGATAGGGATTATCAAAAATGCTGGAACGAACTAATGGGGGGCTTTGTACTTCTTGCCCGCTCAATTCTCGACAACTCCATATGGAGAAGAGACTCAGACCACTTAAAACTATTCCTATACCTTTTGGTAAACGCTAACTACCAGAAGGATAAGGTCTACACCTATCGTAGCGGAGAGGACGTTGTGAAGGTCAAGTATGCTCAGTACCTATGTAGCTATTCAAAGATTTCTAATGATTGCCAATACAGTGCCGGTAATAAACTTATCTGTTGGCAACCATCTAGGGTCAATCGGATGCTCAAAGCCTTAGAAAGTGATGGGAGAATAAGGGTAGTCGGGAAGACCCAAATGGGTACATTGATAGAGGTGTCGAATTACAAGCTGTATCAAGGGTTTGATGCCTATAAGACACCTTCTGCTGAGAAGGTCGAAACAGGTATCTTGGAAGACCCTGTGAAGACCCCAGGAAATAAAGTAACCAATGAAAAACAAGTAAAAGAACTATGGGACATTTACTTGGAACTCTTGGGTGGGAACGGCAAGACACCATCCTTGACAGCTAAAAGGAAGAAAGTGCTGAATGCTCTTTACGAGGAACAGATGAACCCTGAGAGCTATCAGGAAGAGTTCAGAGGTATCCTCAAAGCAGTCAAAGCATCTGAGCACCATATGAAGGAAAGAGCATGGCAGATGCCAGAATCACTGTTTAGAAACGAAGAACGCAGAGAGCGTTGGAGCTTGAAAGGCTCAGAGAAAAAACACCAGCCACAGACTCATTCTGTGAGTCGCAACCAATGGAGTATAGAAGCATGAATAACGAGACGTACCACGCCAGACCAGAATTATCGAACAGCATGATGACCAAGCTGTTGAAATCACCCGCACATCTAAAGTACTACCTGGATCATCCAGAGCAACGTGAGCCAACCCCTGCCATGATTCTGGGGACACAAGTACACACAATGCTCTTAGAGCCAGAAGAGGCAGACTTTGTGAGAGCACCAAAAGATAGAAGAACCAAGGAAGGCAAAGCTCAGTATGCAGAACTTCTTGAAACCTACCCTGCATCTAGTATCATCAAGTCCGATACCTATGATCAGATCGAAGGTATGGTTGAAAGTGTCTTATCCAACCCAACGGCATCAAGCATAATCAATTCGGCCCAGTCGGATGGATGGATAGAAGATTCAATATTTTGGACTGATGTCAGTGGCGTAGCCTGTAAGGCTAGGATTGATGCAATTCCTAGTTCAGCATCTATCTACAACGATTGTTTGGTAGACTTTAAGACAACTGGGACTGGTGCAGACCTGGAAACCTTCAGTAAAACAGTCTTCAACTTTGGGTATCACCGGCAAGGTTCTCACTACCTAGATGGCTGGAATACACTTAATCCAGATGAACAAAGAGACAACTTCTTGATAATAGTATGCGAATCCAAACCACCCTACTTGACAGCTATCTATGAGCTAGATGCAGAAGCCATTGAAATGGGTGCTTATGAAGTGGAAAGGCTGAGAGAGTTGTACGCAGATTGTTTAGCGTCGGACACTTGGGAAGGCTATCCTAAAGCGATACAAACATTAGAATTGCCAGCCTGGGCAAGTGCGAGGATCGGATGAAGCAAGATATACTGTCCCCTGATTTCTTGGATCATTTCCATGAAAAAGTTCACGAACCGATTAGAGCAACGCCTGTAAACCTTCCTACCATAAATAAGGTGTCAAGGGGACCAGGGGGTGGCATAGGAATCCACGGCTTTACTTGTATTTCGGGAAATCCATCGAGTGGTAAGTCGGCCTTGGCACTTGGGTTTGCATCCTCTGCTCTGAACTACGGCATTGAAGGCGGTGTAGCGATGATCAATTTAGAGATGTCAGCAGAAGCGACAGCTACCAGAATGTATGCTTTGCACACTGACACTCGTATAGCATCCCTAGAGCAAGGAAATTTCGATGATGATGCGTTTGATGAAGCCAGAAGAGCTATGGATGGATCTCAGCCTCTATGGGTTCCCAAAAATCTACTGACAAGTTGGGAAGATTGCTTGAAGTACATGAATGATTGTCTGTCGGCAAATTGTCGGTATTACATCCTAGACTACTTGCAACTGGTGGCGAGTGGCAATGAAGCAGAGATATACGCCAACACTCAACGTGTTGTGACTTCCCTGAGAGCTTGGGGAGTCCAGAATGACGCTACGATTGTCTGTCTCAGTCAGTTTAATCGGACCACTAGCTCAAACTATGAGCAGAGTCCCAGGATGACTGGATTGTTTGGCGGTATGATTTTGGAAGCCTCTTGTGATTTGATCCTACTGTTGGATCACAGTCGTTATAGTCGAGATAATAATTTAGCCAGAACATGGTTGATCGTAGCAAAGAACAGGCATGGACCTACTCTAGAGATTCCGATTGAATGGGATTATAGAACCCTAAAGGCTAGAGAGGCACATCCAGACGAGGAGCACCTATGGCCCCGATAGAACTATTCCTGAAGGTCATGCAATCTTTAGACCTTAGAGAAGGGGTGCCTGATAGTGTTGCTACACACCTGGAAAGGACAATTAGATCCATAGCGGAAACACTGAGAAAGAAAAAAGGAATACCAGAAAACGATCCTCTGAGATTTGAGAAGGATGGTAACAGAATTCCAGAAGAAATATTTAACGAGATACTTGATGACGTTATCGAATCATGGCCTCTATATAAAGGAGATTGGAATGGCGGGAAGAAAAATTACCAGACGAGACTATAAAAAACTGAACAAAGTTGGCGAAGATAGAATCTTTGATAGCTATGTCGATGAAGGTAGTGTGGAAGGGATGTTGAGAAAGTTGGAACCAGAAATTGGCGTGATCACAACAGGCACATTTTACCGGTGGCTAAAAAGCGACAAGTCAGGATCGCCTAACCGCTGGGAAAAATGGCAACTCAACATGAAGGCTAATGCATTCATGCTTGCAGAAGAGGCTCTGAGAATTGCAGACGATTCTGAAGATGCAAAGCTCAGAGTTGAACACAGACGTTGGCTTGCATCTAGGATGGATAGAGATCAATTCGGAAGTAAGACTGACACCACAGTTAATGTGGTTAGTATCGGTGATGAGTTTTTATCTGCTCTAAAAAGGGTAGAAGAAAAATCTTCTATGCAAAAAGAAATTGTAGTTGAAGCAGAGGAGGAAGTATGAGATTAGAATACACTATCACCGATCAAATACTGTTGACCTGGGGTACTGGTGAGAATAGAACAGTCTTGAGAGTCTGGCATATATCTCAGAAAGATGAAGCCGAAGCAGAACTTAAACGAGTTTTGGGGGAACATAGCAATGCTAAAAGCTGATGGGTTAGATGAAGCAGTAATCGGAAAGACATATGATGTAGCAGTTCAAGAGTTTCGCCTGGTCTACAGTGTAAACAAATGCATCAAGGCTCTAATGGATCGTGATGGCATCACCGATGTCGAGGCCAGGGAATATCTAGAGCATAACACAATGTGTGCATATGTTGATAAAAGTCAGCCAATTTTTGTAGACTCTGAATACTTTGATTGCATCGAAGATCTTGCCGATGAGTGATCAGTACCAAAAATATCTGCAAAGTCTTTATGACTACCCTGAATGTGTCGATGCATACTTTGATAATTTTGAGGTCGTTATCCTGGGCGAAGATGCTGTAGCTAAAATATCCACCTGGGCAAAAAAATATGTTGAAGCAAAGATAAATGAGACTCAGTACAAGATTGATCCCAATAGAATGCTCCAAAGAGCGATCACTGGATATTCTGGCGAATATGCAGTTCAGCAATTCTTAGGCACAAACTTCATAGATTGGTCAATCGGTCAGTCGAAGAAATACAATAAAGCTGATTTGCATAGCCTTGGAATTGATTGTGGGATTAAGACTGTCGAGTATGGAAAATTTCCCCTGGTCTTCAAGAAACCTAAGTCTGCTGAATTTATGGTTATAAAAAAATCAGACTATGAGTTCTGGTTATGTGGCTGGGCTGATCCACAAATCTTACACAGATACCAGTCTGAAGATTTAATCTTAGACCCAAAATTGCGTCAACGAGGAGTCAAGACTGCATTTTATGGTTTTGAGCACCTGATTGATCCTTTTTTCCTGAAATTGATTTATGAGTTGGATCTTGAGCAAATTTAAGGCTCTAGGAAGCCCCCTAAGACACTTGGAGACACTTCCTAATGGTAGGAGTAGGGTCTAGTAGTAATCTACCTCTGGGATTCTCTTAGCCCTTCTGAGGAGTAGTTCACATAATTGATGCCACAATCTACTTGCTTTTGGGTAGCCCATCCCCGAAAGGTACTCTTCAAGGATTTCATCCGCTGATTTTCCGGTCCAATGAAAATTGCCGTTTGGCATTCTTTTAAAATGATCGGGATACTTTTGTGATAAGTCTTTTGTCAGTCGGCCTCTAGCCTTGTTTCTAATCTGACAAATGAGATAGGCTTCTAATGCTCGGTCTAAAACATCTTCTAATTCATTCGGTTCCTTCATCGGTCGATTCCTCAGACGCTTTTATCCTGTAGGCAGTCACAGGTCTCCTGATTCTCTGGCCGTTAGACCCGACATTTCTCGTCTCTACGATTTTAGTCGTGCAGTCCAATCGCCCTGCCTCTTCTAAGACATCCAATCGTGCATAGACAGAACTGGCACTCATTTGCATTAGAGATCGTAATTCTTTCATCGT
>CAZEKE010000155.1:0-4753 GCA_964512815.1 uncultured Acidiferrobacteraceae bacterium | reverse complement strand
GAGGCCATGAAGGCCGCGTTCGCGGAGACCCATCGGCACGTGTCCGACCCGGAGACCATGCGGGTCACGGTGGAACAGCTGCTCGATACCGGGCACCTGCAACGCTGTGCTGACAGCATTGAACTCGACCGTGCAGCATTTCCAGAAACCAGAATCACAGCGGACCACGGGACCGTGTATCTGGCTACAGCGGATGCCGAGGGCATGATGGTGTCCTGGATCCAGTCGAACTATCACGGCTTTGGCTCGGGCATTGTGGTTCCCGGTACCGGCATCAGCCTACAGAACCGCGGACGGGGATTTTCCATGGTGCCGGGCCACCCCAACCAGATCGGCGGTGGAAAACGCCCGTTTCACACCATCATCCCGGCGCTCGTCACACGCGAAGGCCGCCCTCTGATGGCCTTCGGGGTCATGGGGGGTCACCACCAGCCGCAGGGCCACACGCAGGTGATGATCCGGCTCTTCTGCCAGGGCGCTTCGCCGCAGCAGGCGCTGGATGCGCCGCGCTGGCATATTCACGAGGATTTCTCGCTGTGCCTAGAACCGGCACTGTCGGACCTGCAGGATGATCTCTCCCACCGCGGTCAGCGGTTCAAAGAATCAAAAATCGGTTCTTTCGGCGGCGGCCAGATCATTCTCAAAGAAGGCACCGGCTATGCTGCAGGCTCAGACCCGCGAAAAGACGGTCAGGCAGCGGGCTACTGAACTTACTCCGGCGGAAACCGTTATGACCCATAACGAAAGGCGTCAGCGGCTGGCCGACAGCATGAAAGACCAAGTCGGAACTGATGTCCGTCTGGGGAAAACGACCTCCAACCTGTTTCGCGATCGCAACGAGGTGTCTCGGCAGAAACTGCTCGATGTCAGTGATTTCAATCACGTGCTTCAGGTTGACCCGGACAATAACCTGATCGAAGTAGAAGGTATGACCACCTATGTAGAACTGGTGGACGCCACCCTGCCCCACGGGGTGATGCCGGCGGTCGTTCCGCAGCTGAAATCCATCACCATCGGCGGCGCGGTGTCGGGCATCGGTATCGAATCATCTTCATTTCGTTATGGCCTGCCCCACCAGAGCATTGGTGAGATGGACGTGCTGCTCGCCAGCGGTGACGTACTGACGTGTACGCCGGACAACGAGCACAGTGACCTGTTCTACGGGCTCGCCAATTCCTACGGTACTCTGGGTTACATTCTGCGGCTGACTGCACTGGCGATACCGGTCAAACCCTTCGTCCAGCTGACCCACATCCGTTTCGACAAAAGTGAAGCCTTCTTCAATGCGATTGACCAGTGGTCTGCAGGCGACATCGATTTCATTGACGGGACGGTATTCGCGCTGGATGATCACGTCCTGACGCTCGGCCGCTTTGTCGATCAGGCGCCCTACGTCAGCGACTATACCTACCTAGACATCTACTATTCCTCGATTCGGGCCCGCAGCGAGGATTTCCTCACCACACGCGACTACCTGTGGCGCTGGGACACCGACTGGTTCTGGTGTTCGAAAAACCTCTACCTGCAGTATCGCCCCCTGCGGCGACTGCTGGGCCGCGAGCGTCTGAATTCGATCACCTATCAGAAAGCAAAACGCTGGAACAGCCGCTGGGGACTGACCCGGACACTGGGACGGCTGACCGGGCACCAACGGGAGTGGGTGATCCAGGATGTTGACATTCCAATCGAGCGGGCCACTGAATTTCTCGAATTTTTCCATCATGAGATCGGCATCCGGCCGGTCTGGATCTGCCCCGTGGGACACTCCTCAGACGATGAGGTTTATCCTTTGTTTCCGATGACCAACCGATCGACCTATATCAACTTTGGGTTCTGGGACGGCGTTGCCACGACCAAGGACAGGCCGCCGAGCCATTTCAACCGGCTGGTAGAGAACAAGGTCAACCAGCTCGGCGGCATCAAGTCCCTGTATTCCGACGCCTATTTCGGGGAGGACGAGTTCTGGTCCATCTACGACGGAGACCGCTACCACCAGCTCAAACAGAAATATGATCCCGGCAACCGCTTGAAGGGCCTATATCAGAAATGCGTGCTGCGTCAGTGAATCCGCCCGGCAGCACGATTGAAATCAAGCGCTACCGCCACCATATGATGTCCTTTGGACGCACGGCTTTAGCATCTTGGCTTACGCTCTACAGACCACCCAGCTGAGCAAAACCTACGACGGCGGTATCAGGGCCCTGAAAGGGATCGACCTGGAGGTTGCAGAGGGGGATTTCTTTGCCCTGCTCGGGCCCAACGGTGCCGGTAAATCCACGGCCATCGGCGTGATCAGCTCACTGGTCAAAAAAACCGGTGGACGGGTTCATGTCTTCGGGATCGACATCGACAAGGATTTTGCCCGGGCCAAATCGTTTCTCGGTGTCGTACCACAGGAATTCAACTTCAACGTCTTCGAGTCCTCGCTGCAGATCATGCTCTGCCAGGCAGGCTATTACGGCATTGACCGACGCAGCGCCCGCCTCCGGGCCGAGCAGAATCTCAGGCGGGTCGGCTTGTGGGAGAACCGGCATCAGCGCTCCAGGGATCTTTCCGGGGGTATGAAACGTCGACTCATGATTGCCAGAGCCCTGGTCCACGAGCCGCGCCTGCTGATCCTGGACGAACCGACCGCCGGCGTGGATATCGAGATCCGCCGCTCGATGTGGGACCTATTCCGGCAGATCAATGCCCATGGTACTACGATCATTCTTACCACCCACTACCTGGAGGAGGCGGAAAGCCTCTGCAGAAACATCGCCATCATTGACCATGGTCTGCTGGTGGAAAACACCAGTATGCGCGCGCTGCTGGGCACACTCAGCCGTGAGACCTTCATCCTGGACCTGGACGAACCTTTGAACCAGCTCCCAGGCGATCTTTTGGAATCGGCCAGACTTACCGACGAAAACACCCTGGAGGTCGACATCCAGGGCAAAGACAGCCTGAACAGTCTTTACGCCCGGCGTGCTGCATCAGGCATCCGGGTCCGCAGCATGCGGAACAAGTCCAACCGGCTCGAACAGCTGTTCGTCAACCTGATCGACCGGCGCGACACGCTTGAAGGAGGCAGATGAATTCGCGTGCCCAACTGATTGCGTTCCAGACCATTGTGATCAAGGAGATTACGCGCTTTTTCAGGATCTGGCAGCAGACGCTTCTGCCGCCGGCGATTACCACCTCGCTGTATTTCTTCATTTTCGGCAATCTGATCGGCCCGCGGATCGGGCAGATGGATGGCTTCAGCTACATGGATTTCATCGTCCCCGGCCTGATCCTGATGGCGGTAATCACGAACGCGTACTCGAACGTCGTCACCTCGTTTTTTGGCGCCAAGTTTCAGCGGTCCGTGGAGGAGATGCTGATATCCCCCACGCCCGACTACATCATTCTGCTGGGCTTCGTGGCCGGTGGTGTCGCCCGGGGTGTCGCGGTCGCTGTGGTGGTGACCGCAGTTGCGCTGTTGTTCAGCGATCTCAGGGTGCATGATCTCACCGTCCTTCTGAGTGTGGTGGTGATGACGGCCCTGCTCTTTGCCCTTGGCGGTTTCCTAAACGCCCTCTTTGCCAAGGGCTTTGACGATGTCTCCATTGTTCCGACCTTCGTGCTCACACCGCTGACCTACCTTGGCGGTATCTTCTATTCGATCAAGCTGCTGCCCGAATTCTGGCACAATGCATCGATGGGTAACCCGATTCTTTACATGATCAACGCCTTCCGTTACGGTTTCCTGGGCGTGTCTGACATTAACCTCTTCTTTTCTTATCTGGTGATTGGCGGGTTTATCGCGGTGCTGTTCACGGTGAATCTTTACCTGCTCAAACACGGCCACGGCATTCGCCAGTAACGTTTAAGGCTGTGCAAACGGATTGATCCGATGAGCGAAAAGATGATCCTCTATGTGCGGGACCTGTGCGGCTACTGCGAAATGGTCAAGGATGTCGTCCTGGAACTTGGCTCAGATATAGAAGAACGCAACATCTGGGAAAACAGTGATTGGGAGCAACAACTCGTTGAGGCCCGCGGCAGCAGCACAGTACCGGTGCTCTACCGGGAAAAAGCCGATGGTAAAGGGGAGTGGCTCGCTGAGTCGGATGCGATCATCCGTTATCTGATCCAGAACTCAGATTCGGCGGATTAGCTACAACCCGTGACTCCAGGATCTATCATTCTGAATCTGGACCGGCCTGGACCTACCGCCGACTGCAGAACCGGTTTACGCTGTCGGGATAACCGAACCCTGGAGGCAGCACTATGCAACGGGTAATTCTCGGCGCCACCGGCATGTCAGTCTCACCCATCGCACTGGGCACCATGACCTTTGGTGATCAGGTGGACCCCGAAGCGTCGTCCGCGCTGCTCGACCTTGCCGTCGATCGGGGCATCAATTTTCTGGACACGGCCAACAGCTACAATGCCGGTCGAACGGAACAGATCCTCGGCCGCTGGCTCAAGGCGCGTGGTGGCCGACACGACCTGGTGATCGCAAGCAAGGTGCGCTACCGCGTTGGTGACGACCCTGAAAGCGACGGCCTGTCTCCCAAAGTGGTCGTGCAGCAGCTCGAGAACTCGCTGAAGCGCCTGGAAACCGACTATCTCGACATCTGTTTTATCCATCAGCCGGACGACGACACCCCTATCGAGACGACCTGGCGCTGTCTGGACGCACTGGTCGCGACAGGCCGGGTACACTGTTTGGGCCTTTCCAACTTCGCCGCCTGGCAGATTGTCGAGATCATCCATCTCGCCCGTG
>CAZEKE010000154.1:0-2960 GCA_964512815.1 uncultured Acidiferrobacteraceae bacterium | reverse complement strand
GACAGAACCCGGCTTACAGGCCGGCTCCCACCTTCCTCCGCAGGCCCTGTCGGGTAGCAGACTGCGTAATGGTGCCCGTAACTGCCTGCTTCGGTCACCTGTCTAGAGCGCATCTCCCACGTCCCGCTCGACCCGGCAGGGAGATTCCATACTTATCGGTGGCAAATCACCCAATTCCTCGCCTGAATTTGCTGATAACCCCCTGTTTTTTTTGACTTACAGGGTTGACAGGTCTTGATTGAAGGCCCATAGTGTCGATTAGTGGTGAATTGTGTAGAAAACTGGGAAATTGGGAGTCGAATGATCACGAAAATGCGTTGCGATTCGAACTCGCCCGGCGCCTTATCGGGGCGCCGCCCGGTATGCAGGTTCAAGCCGTGGATGGCGGCCTATCCATCCATCCTCATCCTCCTTTGGTGATTTCCCGGCCCCGCCAGGGGCCGGGAGTTCTTTCGCCGGTGGGGATGGGTTGGCCGGTAGGGTTTTGGAATTTAACCGGTTAACAGATCAATAAAGTAACAGTAGGGAATAGACTGACGATGTTCCGAGGTGCAAGTACTCTCAACATGGACCAGAAGGGTCGCTTCGCGGTGCCGGCGAAGTATCGCGAGGAACTGACGGAACGATGTGCGGGACAGTTCATCTTGACTGTGAATGTGATCAATACGGGCGATCGCTGCCTGTGGCTCTATCCACAGGACGAATGGGATGACGTCGAGCGAAAAGTCGTTCAGTTACCGAGTTTTGACGCACGGGCGCAGGCATTAAAACGTCTGTTGATCGGCTATGCCACGGATTGTGATCTTTCCAGTGCCGGGCGGGTGCGCGTTTCGGCGCCACTGCGCGAATTTGCCGGCCTTCAGAAGCGTATCGTTCTTATTGGTCAGGGCAATAAATTTGAGATATGGGATGAAGCGGTCTGGCAAACGCGATTGCCGGATTGGTTATCGCAGCCCGAGGACCGACAGCTTTCAATCGAACTTGAGTCACTTTCCCTGTAGGTGACTGAACGGCCCATGTCAGCCAGCGGGCACGTGCCGGTGATGACCAAGGAAGTCGTGCAGGCGCTCAATATTCGGACCGACGGTATTTATGTCGACGCGACCTTTGGTCGAGGCGGTCACACCAGAGCGATTCTGAGCCGACTGGGCCCCAGCGGTCGAGTTCTTGCCATCGACCGGGACCCTGATGCCTGCCAGTACGCTATGCAGTATTGCGCCACTGAAAACCGGCTCACGTTTGTACACGCTCCGTTCTCGGATTTGTACGAGATCGTTCAATCCCGCAGGCTCGACCGACGAGTGACAGGGGTTGTCCTAGATCTGGGTGTTTCTTCTCCACAGTTGGATGAGAGTGAGCGCGGTTTCAGTTTCATGGGGGACGGCCCACTGGATATGCGTATGGATCCTTCGCGGGGGCAGCCGGCCGCACAGTGGCTGAAGGACGTCAAAGAGACTGAGCTCTACCGGGTCTTGCGCGACCTGGGCGAAGAGCGGTTTGCCCGGCGGGTTGCGCGTGCCGTGATCCAGGCCCGCGGCGAACGGCCACTGACCCGCACCTCTGAACTGGCACAACTGGTCTCACGTACAGTACCGAGCAGGGAGCCCGGAAAACATCCCGCCACTCGGACTTTCCAGGCCGTCAGGATGAAGGTCAACGGGGAGCTTGAGCAGTTGCAGTCCGTGTTGCCTCAGGCTTTGGACGTCCTAGAGTCGAATGGCCGACTGGTAGTGATCAGCTTCCATTCTCTGGAAGATCATATTGTCAAGCACTTCATGCGCCGGGCCGCCAAAGGCGATTACTACCCTCCGGAACTGCCTGTCACCCACGACCAAATTGTTCCGGAGCTGAGACTGGTCTCCGGCCCCACGCGTCCCGGTGCCTGGGAGGTTCGGAACAATACCAGGGCGCGTAGTGCTGTTCTGAGAACGGCAGAGAAGATCAACGGAGCGAGTCAGTGAGAACGCTCATTCTCGTAGCTCTGGCGGTGACCTGCAGCGCCTTCAGCGTAGTTCTAGTCCGATATGAGAATCGCCAGGTGTATCTGGACGTACGGGCAGCGGAAGTCAAACGGGATCACCTCAACGAAGAGTGGGGCAAATTGCAGCTTGAGTCTGCCACCTGGTCCCTGCACAGCCTGGTTGCGATGGAAGCCCGGCGGGAACTAGAGATGGTGCCTCCGGCGCCCGGCGAAATTATAGTGGTCAGACTGGAGGCCTCCCGTTGACCAGTGCAACACCACCGAAGCTGAAGTTCTATCCGGGACGCCACTGGTTTGTTTTTACCCTTATGGCCGTAAGTCTGGCACTTCTTGTGTTACGGGCATTCCAGATACAGATTCTTGAGAGCGGTGACCTGCAGCGCCAGGGAGAAATCCGACAATTGAGAACCTACCCGGTCAAGCCCGTCAGAGGCATGATCGAGGATCGTCAGGGGGAGATACTGGCAGTCAGTACACCGTTGGATGCAATCACGGCGGACCCCGGTGAGCTGAGCAAAGTTCGACAGGACTGGCCGAGGCTTGCCGATGCACTGAATATGCCGGTGAGCCAGATCAGCAGTCGCCTGGATCAATACGCCCAAAAGAAATTTGTCTACCTGCGTCGGCATCTACCGCCCCAGGAAGCCGATCGCATCGAGAAACTGGGTGTCCGTGGAGTAGCGTCGCAACGTGAATACGGACGTTACTACCCGGCCGGCCCAATTACGGGACATATCGTCGGATTCACCGACGTTGATGACCGGGGGCAGGAAGGTGTAGAGCGGGCATTCGACAGCCATCTTTCCGGTGTCGAGGGTTACAAGCGGGTGCTCATTGATGCCCGGCATCGAGTGGTCGGTGATGTCGAAAGCATTCGCCAGGTCCATCACGGCCGTCAGCTGCGCTTGAGTCTGGATCTTCGAATCCAGGCAGCGGCGCGTAAGCACCTGCGGGCCGCAGTGCAGGCACATCGGGCAGC
>CAZEKE010000153.1:0-2842 GCA_964512815.1 uncultured Acidiferrobacteraceae bacterium | reverse complement strand
TCAGTGGCGGGATTCGAATGCCTTCTTGATAGATTTCAGTAGCATTTGGAGGTACCGAACCTGGAGACATACCACCGACATCTTGATGATGGGTCATCGCTGCACTAAACGCTATGACTTTCTCATTAAAGAACACAGGCATCACAATCGCGATGTCGGGGAGGTGTGTCCCACCCAAATAGGGGTCATTCATGATGTAGAGGTCACCGGGTTTCATTTCATCAGGCGGGAATGTCCGGGTGATTGTCTCTACAATCGGAATCAAGGTTGCCAGATGGATGGGAATCGCAATAGCTTGCGCCAGTGTTTCTCCATCCGGAGTGAACAGACTGGCCGAGGCGTCTAGACCTTCTTTGACAACAGTCGAGAAAGAACTCAGTAGCAGCGTTGACTGCATTTCGTTTGCGATGCCGTCTACCTTATTTCGTACAACCTCAAGCGTTATCGGATCTGTCGTTGTCATGTCGACCATTCGATTCATGGTGTTATTCCTTTTTTAGTAGCAGTTCACCGCTTTCTAACGCCATTGCAGTCCAGCCTTTATGGAGTACCGTCGTAGTATCTGCCTGTTCGATTATAGCGGGCCCATTGATGACCGATCCAACCGGAAGACATGCTCGATCCAGTATATCGATTTCGATAGAGGGGCCTGTATCGAAGATGACTGACCGGTGTTCTTTCAATGGATCTCCAGTGATCGTGTCAATCGATATGGGAACATCCGTCTCACGGCCTCGAGAACGATGAATACTGCGTAAATTAACAATGCGGGCAGGTGATTCAGTGCTGTATCCGAAGACCTGTTCATGGGCTCTGATGAAATCACTGTAGATTGAGCTAAGGACGCTGGGGTCGGCCAGATCAACGGCGATATCCAGATAATGAGATTGACCGACATAACAAATGTCAGCGGCATGGATGACTTCGATGTTTTCGACGTCTTTGGCTTCCGCATTCATCAGAGCGGAACACTGGCTGTCCAGGTCATCGAAGACCTTTTGTAGTGCATGGATTTCTGCCGAATCTAGATCGCACGGAAATCCGACCGATACTTCGTGTTCAATGGGTGCGACGAGCAAACCTTCTGCCGACAAGACACCGGGATGGCAGGGCACAATGACCGTATCGATGCTAAGTTCCTCGGCGAGTGGAATCCCATGAACCGGTCCAGCACCGCCCAGCGGCACGAGTGCAAAATCCCGCGGATCATGTCCTTGACGTATTGACACTTGACGCATGCCCTCGGCCATTTGTGCATTGACTACTCGATGAATTCCAAGTGCCGCCTGCTCTACAGACATAGATAGCGGTACAGCAATGGTGTCTCGAATTGCCTGTTCTGCGAGTTGGCGATCCAATGAAACCGAACCACCGGCGAAATAGTCTGGATTCAATACACCAAGCACAATTGATGCGTCGGTTACAGTCGCCAGCTGTCCGCCGCGACCGTAGCACGCTGGGCCTGGATCCGCACCAGCCGACTGCGGTCCTACACGCAGTCCCCCGGCCTCATCGAGCCACGCGATACTACCGCCGCCGGATCCGATCGCATTCACGTCGACCATTGGAACCCGTACCGGGTATCCGTCAATTCGCCCTTCGGGTCGCACAAGAGGTCTGCCTCCGGCGACCAGGGCAATGTCACAACTAGTCCCCCCAATATCCACTGTAATCAGGTTATGACTTCCAGAGGCCTGGCCGGCCCTGCTTCCACCGATCACGCCCGCCGCGGGCCCGGATAGAAACAATCGGACAGGTCGTTTGGTTGCAGTTCCAGCGGCACTGATGCCTCCACGTGATTGCATCACCTGCAAGGGCGCATCGACCCCGAACGCCGATAATTCCGATGCCAAGTCACCCAGGTAATCACGAAGAACCGGTTTGGTATACGCATCAAACGCGGTAACGACGGTTCGTTCATATTCCCTGAAGGCCGGATCAACATCGGACGACAACGATACTGATAGGTCAGGATATTCGGACTCGATCACCTCTCGTACTCGGCGTTCGTGAATTGGGTTCAGAAAAGAGAACAACAGGCACACAGCGATAGAGGTCACGCCCTCGTTCTTTAATGTCTCAACCGCGTGCCGCAGAGAATTCTCATCAAGCGCCTCCAGAATCTCTCCCTCACTCGAGAGCCGTTCAATAACCTCGACTCTCCGCGCTCCTGGGGCGAGAAATACTGGCGTTTCAGGCTCTAACTCAAGCTCATAAATGTGGGTCCGCATCTGTCGTCCGATCTCGAGCACATCAGCGAAACCGGCGGTTGTGATTAGCCCACTTTCCGCTCCTTTTCTTTCCAAAACTGCATTGGTTGCAACGGTTGTGCCGTGTATGAAACGCCGGACTGAACCGACTTCATCGCCAGTCGCTTCTAGAAGCTGTCGAACGCCGTTCATAACCGCTTTTGACGGTTCACTGGGTGTGCTCGGCACCTTGAGAACCAAGTCAGGATGACCCGTACGCCTACAGATCAGATCGGTAAATGTGCCGCCGGTATCTACGCCAATATCCATCACATTTGGAGTCCTATTTTGAGATGACTCAAGGATAACGGTCTAAAGCTCGGAAAAACCGCCAAACCCTGGGTAAATTAGAAAATGCGTATTGAATAAATCAAAACTTTTTCAGAAAATCATAACGGCCAAGAGCTGCGGGTGCCTCCGCTACATCCAAGCCCAACTCCGCGCGGACCATATTAACTCCCTTGACCAATGCCACCATTTTATAGAATGCGTGCATACGACTCATTCCCTGTCGACCAAATCCGCAATCGCTACTGATCAACAACCGATCCGGATCAATCACCTCTAATGCCCTTCTGACCAGTGAAGCCACC
>CAZEKE010000152.1:0-2992 GCA_964512815.1 uncultured Acidiferrobacteraceae bacterium | reverse complement strand
TCCACAGTGGAGAGATCCGCTTTCAGCACGTGTGCTTCGGCTATGATCCTGAACGGCTGATTCTGGACGATATCAGCTTCACCGTTTCGCCATCCCACAAAGTGGCCATCGTCGGACCGACCGGTGCCGGCAAGTCGACGCTCAGCCGCCTGATTCTGCGCTTCTACGATCCCACTTCCGGCTGCGTGACCATTGATGGTTATGACTTAAGGGATATCAAACAGGCTTCCCTGCGTGATGCACTCGGCGTTGTTCCACAGGACACGGTACTATTCAACGACACGATCTATTACAACATCTCGTACGGGGATCCATCGGCCGAATCCGAGCAGATATACGACGCTGCCCGAACAGCGAGCATCCACGATTTCATATTGAGCCTGCCAGCGGGCTACCAGACCCGGGTCGGTGAGCGGGGATTGAAACTTTCCGGAGGTGAGAAGCAGCGAGTCGCAATCGCCCGGGCTATCCTTCAAAACCCGAAGATCTTTTTCTTTGATGAAGCGACCTCATCACTGGACAGTACGACCGAGATCGCGATTCAGAAAAACGTTGATGAAATTTCGAGCGGCCGGACAACCCTGATGATCGCTCACCGGCTTTCGACCGTGGTCGCGGCAGATGAGATTCTTGTTCTCGACCGCGGGCACATCATCGAAAGGGGAACCCACCCAGGTCTGCTCGCTTCAAGCGGACTTTATGCCCGCATGTGGCAGGAGCAGGAAAAAGAACGCGCCACGGTGCAGATCGCCAGCACGACAACAGGCGATACTTGCTCACAGATTCTGCTCCTCCGGCTTGCTGTCACGGTAAAACCGTTTACACTGACCGACCGTTTGCAAGGTCCGCCCACCGGGGCTAGAGACGATGAACGCCCAAAGCCCGATTGACACCTCACGCCTGATCCCTTACCTCACGGATAACCTGCCGGGATTCGGGGGATATTCGGCAATCGACAAATTCCCGACCGGCCAGTCCAATCCCACCTACCTGATCACGGCGGACAGCGGCCGCTATGTGTTGCGCCGCAAGCCGGACGGTGAGTTGCTCAAATCTGCCCATGCCGTGGATCGGGAGTTCCGCATTATGCGGGCCCTGGAAGCGACGGACGTGCCCGTGCCGAAAATGTATCTGCTCTGTGACGACGACAGCATTATCGGCACCATGTTTTATGTGATGAGTTATGTCGAGGGCCGTATCCTCTGGAATCCTGCCCTGCCGGACCTGCCGGTCTCCGACCGGCGGCCGCTCTATTACGAGGTGATCCAAGTATTAGCGGCTCTGCACAGCGTACCGGTCGACACCGTTGGGCTGACCGACTTCGGCAGGCCCGGAAGTTACTTTGACCGCCAGGTCGGCCGCTGGAGCAAGCAGTACCGGGCCAGCGAAACCGAGCAGCTTAAATCCATGGAATATCTGATGGCCTGGCTGCCCGACCACACGCCGCCGGATGATGACCAAAGCAGCCTGATTCACGGTGACTATCGGATTGACAACATGATCTTTCACCCGATCGAACCCCGCACGCTGGCAGTCATCGACTGGGAAATCTCGACAATCGGCCATCCCCTCGCAGACCTTGCGTATTACTGCACGGGACTGCGCATCCCGCCCGGACAACACATCCAGGGCCTCGGCGGCATCGACCGATCGGCGCTGGGCATTCCGGAGGAAGCTGAACTGCTCGAACACTACTGTGAACTGCGCGGTGTTGGGGAGATACATCATTGGCCCTATTACATGGTGTTCTGCCTGTTTCGGCTGGCGGCCATACTCCAGGGCGTATATAAGCGTTCACTGGACGGCAATGCCTCCAACGAACGGGCAGCCAAAATGGGCGCTATGGTAGGACCACTGGCCGAAATGGCCAAACAGATCATCGATCAGGAAGCCCGATAACGCCCCGGCAGTGCATTATGGATTTTGCTTATTCTCCAGCAGTCGAAGCGTTGCGGATCAGGCTCGGCGCCTTCATGGACCAGCACATCGTTCCACGGATCGGACAATGGCACCAGGAAGTTGACCAGGGCCGCTATCCCGTGTCCTTCATGGAAGAACTGAAGTCCAATGCCCGTGCTGAAGGCCTGTGGAATCTCTTTCTGCCCGGACTCAGGGATGATGAGCCCGGGACACGACTGACCAATCTTCAGTATGCGCCGCTTGCTGAGATCATGGGTCGTGTCCTCTGGGCATCCGAAGTGTTCAACTGCAACGCCCCCGACACCGGCAACATGGAACTTCTGCACCTCGCTGCATCCCCGGAACAGTATCGGGAATGGCTGGTACCCCTGCTCAACGGCGAGATACGGTCAGCCTTCGCCATGACCGAGCCGGACGTAGCATCTTCGGATGCCACCAATATCCAGACCCGTATCGAACGTGACGGAGATGACTATGTGGTGAACGGCCGAAAGTGGTTCATCACCAACGCAGCCCATCCGAACTGCCGACTCGTCATCCTCATGGGCAAGACCGACCCGGATGCCGAACGCCACAACCAGCAGAGCATGGTCCTGATCCCGATGGATGCACCCGGGGTGAAGGTGCTGCGTAATATTACGGTGATGAATCATCATGCGCCAGAGGGACATTGCGAAATTGTGTTCGAGCGTGTTCGTGTGCCGGCGACCAACCTGCTGGGCAACGAAGGTAGCGGTTTTGCGCTCGCCCAGGCCCGACTGGGCCCGGGCCGTATCCACCACTGCATGCGATCGATTGGGGCTGCGGAGCTGGCTGTCGAACTGATGGTCGAGCGATCACAGCAGCGCATGACATTCGGCAAGCATTTACACGAACATGGTGCCGTGTCCGACTGGATTGCGCGGTCTCGAATTGAAATCGAACAGGCCAGGCTACTCGTGCTCAAGACCGCCTGGCTGATCGATCAAGGCGGCACACAGGCGGCGCGCAAAGAAATCGCCATGATCAAAGCGCTGGTACCCAATCTCCACGTGACCGTTATGGACCGCGCTATGCAGCTCTTCGGTGCGAT
>CAZEKE010000151.1:0-6391 GCA_964512815.1 uncultured Acidiferrobacteraceae bacterium | reverse complement strand
GCCTCGGCTCTCGTGTGGGTGACCAGGGATGAAATATCGTCCGAAGCCGGAAGCTCATCGATAATCGTCTTCGGATTTGCAACATCCTGAATTCTGGCGATCCGGAGATTATCGGTGACGCTGAGATCATCACTCGTGTTGTGCTTCAGATTATCAGCCTGATCCACCTTAGAACCTCCCCTTGAGCCGATCCGAATCTCAAATGACAAGAAATTTGGGCGCGCAAGTATATCACCGCAGGAGACGAACGACGCCTTCTACCCCTGATGGTGATTCAGGGGGGTTCAGTCCGGCCACAAGGTGGCCCGAGGCCTTAACTCATTCCTCTTCCGTATGCTGGAACGCCGCTGAGAGTTTTTTCTGCACATCTCCCGGGGCAGGATCATAGGCAGAGAACTCCATGGTGTAACTCCCTTCGCCGCCGGTTACCGATTTGAGTTTCGACTGGTACTCATCCATCTCAGCGAGCGGTACCTGCCCTTTGATACTGATCATGCCGCCCGGCATCGAGTCGGTGCTGCTCACACGCCCCCGGCGCGAAGACAAATCGCCGGTGATATCGCCCATATTGTCGTTCGGCGCGATCACGTCCAGATTGACGATGGGTTCCAGGACCACCGGTTTGGCTTTCTCGACCGCCTCGATAAAGGCTTTGCGGCCCGCTGCAACAAAAGCGACCTCTTTAGAGTCTACCGCATGATGTTTCCCATCATAGACCGTGACACGGATGTCCTGCATCGGAAAGCCGGCCACCGCTCCTCCGTCCAGAACGCTCTGTACCCCTTTTTCGATTGCCGGGATGAACTGATTGGGAATGACGCCTCCGACGATCTTGTTGACAAATTCAAATCCCTCACCCCGGTTCAACGGTTCTACTTTGAGGTATACCTCTCCAAACTGGCCTGCACCTCCGGTCTGTTTCTTGTGGCGGGAGTGGCCTTCCGCCGATTTGGCTATGGTTTCCCGGTAGGGAATCGTCGGCACTCCCGTTTCCACTTCAACGGCATACTGATCACTCATCCGCTCAACCGCCATTCTCAAATGCAGGTCCCCCATTCCTCTCAGCACTGTTTCGTTGGCCGCGGGGTCTCTCTCTATCCGCAGGCAAGGATCCGCCTCGATCAGCTTGCCCAACACCTCGGCGATCTTCTGCTCATCGCCGCGGCTCTTTGGTGTGATTGAAACGCCGACCATGGGCGTAGGCAGAGCGGTGCTTTCGAGACGCATAGACCCGTCACCATTCGAATCATGTATCACCTCGTCATAGCTGAAACCTTCAGCCTTGGAAATCAGAGCGATGTCTCCGGGTCCGATCGATCCGCGGTCGGAGAGCTTCTTGCCCAGACAACTGGAAAGATTGCCGATCTTTACCGATTTGCGGTTTTCACCTATCAGTATCTGGGCATCTTTCTTGACGGTGCCCTGATAGAGGCGGAACAGCGCCTGCCGGCCGACAAAAGGGTCGAACGAAATCTTGAAAATATGGGCCACCACCGGACTGGCCGGGTCCGGGCTGATCTGAACGGTCCCATCGTCTTTATCCGATCCATTGATGAAGTTCGGCTGGTTACCCTCTGACGGACTGGGTAGCATCTTGGAAACAAATTCGTTCAGTGCCCGCACACCGGCACCGGTCTGTGCGGAGACAAAGCACACAGGAACCACGTGCCTTTCACGCATCGCCTGCTCAAACGGTTCGTGAAGTTGCTCGGGTGCGATGGTGCCCTGGTCGAGATACGCCATCATCAGGTCCTCATCCAGTTCCACCGTCTGATCGACGATCTCAGTGTGGGCCTCTTCAACCGACAAGATGTCGGATTCACCTTCGGGACTGAAAAAGCAATCAACCACGGTGGTGGCTCCCGCCGATGGCAGGTTAACGGCCAGACACTCGTTACCGAACGATTGCCGCACCTCGGCATAAACGCCTGACAGATTGACATCTTCGGCATCAATACGGTTGATCACGATCATCGCGCACTGATTTCGCTGACGTACCCACTCCATCATCCGGCGCGCTGAACTTTCAACACCCCGCTGGGCATTGATCACAATCGCCACGGTCTCCACCGCAGGGAGCACACTGAGCGCGGTCCCGATGAAGTCGGGGTAACCCGGTGTATCGATGAGATTGATGCGCTTGTCCTCATAATCAAAGGACGCGAGAGCAGCAGTCAGGGAATGCTGATGCTTTTGTTCAAGCTCATCGAAATCGGTAACCGTTGACCCTTTTTCAACCACACCCGGGGTGTTGATCACACCGGCGTCATGCAGAAGGCTCTCTGCGAGGGTGGTCTTTCCGGCGCCCGCGTGCCCGACGAGCGCCAGGTTCCTGATACCTTCAGTGGTGTACTCCATCTAACATTCTCCTTCTGCAGTTGCTGCTACTCCTTGGCACGACCAGGCTCCCTTCCCGATCGGGCGACTGACCAGGGTCCGGACACAGCGCCGTCCCCAGGGCTTCCAAGGCCTTGAGTAGCACGAAACAGGTCCCGAATCAATATACCTTAGGCAGGCCTACCTCCGAGACAAGCGCCCGCGGGGACCGGAAACCGTCCGGGCAGGCCTGTCCCCGGACCTCTTTCGACCTCATCTGCGGCACCGGGCTGTTTACCAGTCCCCTATAGAACCGTGCTGGCATCTATCCTCAGTGTCCCAGGCGGCGGCAGGCTACAGGTCGCATATCAGTCGTCAAACCCACAGTCTGGCGTCCCAACATCACGTGAGCCGTGCCTCAAGGGTAAAATACGGCAGTTGAATGTTCCGGCACCCGTGTCGTCACCTGCCCTGTCGCGGTAACCCTTCATGAGCGTAACCCCAAGTCCCATGCCTCCGACGAATTTTATTCGGCAGATGGTCGAATCAGAACTTGCCGGTAATCGCCATCCGGGCGGCATCGTCACCCGCTTTCCACCCGAACCCAATGGCTACCTGCATATCGGCCATGCTAAATCCATGTGTCTCAATTTCGGGATCGCTCGGGATTTCGGCGGCAAGTGCTATCTGCGCTTTGACGACACCAACCCGGATCGGGAAAGCCCGGAGTATGTCGAATCCATCAAAGAGGATGCCCGCTGGCTCGGGTTTGAATGGGCGGATCGACTTACTCATGCTTCGGACTATTTCGAACACCTTTACGAGGCCGCCGTAGAACTCGTTCGCAACGGCAAAGCCTACGTCTGCAGCCTGAATGCCGAGGATATTCGGTCTACCCGGGGCACCCTGAAGCAACCCGGTCGTGACAGTCCTTTTCGTGACCGTAGTGTCTCGGAAAATCTCGCCCTCTTTGAACGCATGCGGGCTGGAGAATTTCCTAACGGCACGCACGTTCTCCGGGCAAAAATCGATATGGCTTCGCCCAATATCAACCTCAGAGACCCGACCCTTTACCGTATTCGTCACCTGTCCCACCAGAACACTGGTGATCGCTGGTGTATTTACCCTATGTACGGGTTCACCCACCCACTTTCAGACGCTCTGGAGAATGTCACCCATTCACTGTGTACGCTGGAATTTGACGATCAGCGGGCATTCTACGACTGGGTCCTGGATAACGTTACGGCACCGAGCAGACCCAGACAGATCGAGTTCTCCCGCCTCGCTTTGGATTACACGGTAATGAGCAAACGTCTGCTCACTGCACTCGTTGACGAGAACCGTGTGGCGGGCTGGGACGACCCGCGGATGCCGACACTGTCCGGCATGCGGCGAAGAGGTTACACACCGGCTTCGATCCTCGATTTCTGCAGCCGAATCGGTGTGACCCGAAACGAGCAGCAAATCGAGATGAGCGTACTGGAGAACTGTATCCGGGAAGACCTCGAGCGAACTGCCCGCCGCGCCTTCGCCGTACTTCAACCGGTGCGGGTCGTGATCGACAACTATCCGGAGAACCAAGTCGAGAATTTTGAGGCGGCCAACCACCCGAATGACCCCGGAATGGGCACACGCACGGTCCCCTTCTGCCGCGAACTGTACATAGAACGACAGGATTTCATGATGAAGGCCCCGCGCAAATTTTTCCGCCTTGCCCCGGGACGCGAGGTCCGGCTGCGCTACGCGTATCTCGTCACGTGTACCGAGGTGGTCGAGGACCAGAGCGGCAACATCATCGAAATTCACTGCGACTACGATCCTGACAGTGCCGGTGGCAATGCCCCCGATGGCCGCAAGGTCAAGGGCACTCTGCACTGGGTATCTGCAAGGCACGCAGTTGACGCCGAAATCCGGCTGTATGACCGGCTCTTTCTTGAACCTAATCCCCGTGCTGATCCAGCTACTGATTTTATGGACCTGATCAATCCGGAATCACTGGTCAGTCTCCCGGGTGCCAAAATCGAACCCGGTCTGGCCGAGGCCTGTAGGGGTGACACCTTCCAGTTCGAGCGAACCGGATATTTCTGCACCGATCCCGACTCTACACCCGGCAGCCCCGTCTTCAACCGGACCGTTCCGCTCAGAGATTCCTGGGGCAGGAATAACTCCTGATGAAACGACGTCAAGGCGAACCGTGGATGGCGGCGAGCGACTATGCCCACTCGCTTCAAGGGCTGGGCGTGAACCTCATCTCGGCTGATCTTGACCGTGCACTTGAGTTTCAGAGCGATGTACTCGGGGTCGAGATCATTTACAGCGATCCGGATTTTGCTGCCCTTCGCGGGTTCGGTTCCGAATGGATGATCCACGCAGACCATACCTACAGCGGCCATGGGCTGGAGAAGACGCTCGACCGTAACCCGAATCGGGGCGGGGCCGTGGAACTGCGTCTACACGGCTGCGATCCTGACCGCGCTGAGCGGCGCGCAAAGGAAAGAGGGTTCAAAGTACTGCAACCGGTAGCCGACAGGCCACACGGGCTTCGAGAGGTATACCTGATGGACGGGGACGGCTACCTGTGGGTGCCTGATGTCCCGGTAGCGGCCTAAGCCCCGGCCGGCTCTGCGCCAGACCCGGCCTTTTGGTGCCGCTTGATTCGCCAGTTATGGATGTTGGCTTTCAGCATCAGGGCGCTGGGCGTGACGAGCAAAGTCAGAACGGTTGCGAAGCCCAGGCCGAAAACGATCGATGTCGATAGCTGGCGCCACCATTGGGTCGAGGGCGCGCCTAAAGTGATCTCCCGGGTCAGGAAATCGATATTGACACCCAGCACCATCGGCATCAGACCGAGTATGGTCGTCACGCTGGTCAGAAGAACCGGCCGCAGACGTTGAACCCCGGTACGCAGAATCGCCTCCATCGGATCAGATATCGTTTCCCGTAGCCGGTCGTGAGTATCAATCAGAACGATATTGTTGTTGACAACGATACCTGCCAAAGCAATCACGCCAATGCCGTTCATGACGATCCCAAAAGGCGAATTGGTGATCAGTAGGCCCATCAGAACACCGATGGTCGACATGACAACAGCGAAAAGAATCAGGAAAGCACTGTAGAAACTATTGAACTGGGTAATCAGAATTGCCGCCATTACGAACAATGCCACCAGGAATGCCCGGCTTAGAAATGCCTCGGCCTTGGCTCTTTCCTCGTCCTCTCCCTTGAAGGTCACTTGAACGCGGGGATCAATCTCTGCAATCCGAAGCCACTCGGCCAGTTCATTGATCTTGTTGTTAACCAGTACACCTTCCTCCACATCAGCTCTGATCGTGATTACCCTGCGACCGTCCACCCGCTTAACCATCCCGGTTTTTTCTCTGGCTTGCCGGACGACAAAGTTCGAAATTGGCACCGAACCGGCCGGCGTGTTCAGTCGGACATGATTCAATTCTTCTATGGTCCGATGTTGCTCCGGGAACCTTACCCGAATCTCGATCTCGTCATCACTGTCGTCAGGGCGATAGGTCCCGATCTTGTATCCCATCGTCGTCATCTGGACCATGTTGCCCACTGAACCGATGTCGGCCCCGTACTTTGCGGCCTGGGCCCGGTCTACAACGACTTCCCAATCTATGCCGGGGAGCGGTCTGGAGTCCTCAATGCTGTGCAGTCCGCCCATGCTGTCGAACTGTGCCCGGACCTTGGCCGCGGCCGGTGCGAGCAACTTGTGGTGCCGGGAGGCCAGCTGAATCTGAATCGGCTTACCCACCGGTGGCCCCCCCTCCTCCTTGCGCAGATCGATAATGACCCCAGCTAGATCTCCGATCTGCCCCCGGATCTCCGTAAAGATCTGCCTGACCTTGGGACGCAGCCGCCAGTCGGCGAACTCCAGAGAGATACTGCCGATAATGTCCTCAGATTCCTCACTGCTGGCTTCCGGCCCGACCCGGGTGTAGAAAGTCTCAACGCCTCCGATATCCAGTACCTGCTGTTCCACTTCACGCATCAGTGAGTCCTGCTCGTCGAGCGATAGGTTACCGCGGGCACGGACCTGAATTTTCGCGTTGTCAGGCTC
>CAZEKE010000150.1:0-22036 GCA_964512815.1 uncultured Acidiferrobacteraceae bacterium | reverse complement strand
GTGTTTCAGTCAGCCGGATTGAAGCAGACGGACTACACGGTATTACGGCGCTCGGAATGGCGGGGTCAACCCGATGCTGTTCTAAATGCCCTCGAGCAGGCGTTTGATTACCCTCTGTTCATAAAGCCCGTCAACCTCGGTTCCAGCGTCGGCATCACCAAAGCCCATAATATCGGTCAACTGCGGTCGGGTCTGGACCTCGCTGCGGAATTCGATACTAAAGTGACGATCGAGGCCTCTGTTGAAGGGGCGAGGGAACTCGAGTGTGCTGTGTTGGGGAACGAAGAGCCGCTGGCATCAGGTGTCGGGGAGATCATTCCTGGTGCTGAGTTCTACGACTACAAGACCAAGTATATTGACGACCAGTCGGAGCTCAGAATTCCGGCAGATCTGAATGAAAACCTAACCGACGCGGTCCGCACCATGGCAGTGCAGGCATTTCAAGCAATCGATTGCAGCGGGTTGGCCCGCGTGGATTTTCTCTTGAGGCCCGACGGCGAGATGTTGATAAACGAGATCAACACCATGCCGGGATTTACCCCGATCAGCATGTATCCCAAGCTGTGGCAGGCGGAAGGTTTATCCTATGCCAATTTGATTGATCGGCTGATCGGGCTGGCAATCGAACGACGCAACGACCGGAATGATCTCAGAACAAATCCAGATTGAGCGTCTGTTGGCCGGACGTAAACCGTCTGTGATTTACAGGAAAGTCGGGTTTTCGCTGACGACTACCTGTGCCGGAACTAGAGTCTGCCGCCCACCCAGGCATAGGGGTCAAGAATTCGGCCCCGGCCCGCCAGATAGTCGTCGATGATCTCGATCATACGTTGTTGCCCGAAAGACGCATCGTGTCCGCCATGGACTGTTCGGACGGGAAGTGCTTTGAGCCTCGTCAGGCTCTCACGGTAAAGTTCCGGATTCGAATGGTAAAGGGTGTCGAAAAGATCCCCATCGTAGACAATATCACCACTAAACAGGATCCGGGTTTCTTCCTCGAACAATGCAATCGAGTCCGGTGAATGACCGGGCAGGTGCAGTACACGAAAGGTCCGGTTGCCCAGATCGACCAGATCGCCTTCATCGAGATAACCGGTCAGAGGCGCAGGCGTGATGTTGAATGATTCGATGCTGAAACGCTCGTCCGGCAGAGCCATGAAAGTTTCTGCACGGATGAAGGCATCAATCGGCATCTCGGCCGGGAGTGGATCGAGGTAGACCGACCTACAGGCGCGGTGTCCCAGTCGTTCACTGAACTCGCAGCCGGCACCAATATGGTCAAAATGGCAGTGTGACATCACGGCGATCACCGGCTTGGCACTCAACCTGGCGATTTCAGGTTTGAGGGGCCGTAGGCCCAGCCCGGAATCGATCAGTAGATCGTGGTTTCTTCCTTGTACATGCCAGATGTTGCAGCGTAGCCAGTCGGCGACATAGCGTTCCCGAATCAGAGAGACACCATCGCTCATCCGGATGATCTCATACCAGTCGTCACCGGCAATCGGAAGCGGTCTAGGCATTGGTTATCCTTGTCGTTGACGCTGAAGGCGCCGACGGTACCAGAAATATGTTCATCGGTGGGACTTTGTTCAGGCGGTGATTCGTGGTCCCGACAGATTACAATGGCCGTGATTCCAACTCATTCCCGAAGCGGTTAAGATAGGCGTCATCACCGTGAAGGAGGCTGAATGAAGTATCTGCATAGCATGGTAAGGATCCGGGATCTGGATGCGTCTCTGGATTTCTACTGTAATAAACTCGGCCTGGTCGAGGTACGGCGAAGGGACGACGATAAAGGGCGTTATACGAATATCTTCCTCTGTGCACCGGGCGATGAAGATGCAATGGTCGAACTGACGCATAACTGGGACCCAGAGGAGTATCAGGGAGGGCGGAACTTTGGCCACCTAGCGTACTCGGTGGAAGACATTTACGCGTTGTGCCAGCGTCTGATGGACGGGGGCGTGAGCATCAATAGACCGCCAAGGGATGGTCGTATGGCGTTTGTCCGGTCGCCCGATAACATCTCGATTGAACTGCTCCAGGAAGGTGAGGCACTGCAGCCCGCGGAACCCTGGCTCTCGATGCCCAACAGCGGCGAGTGGTGAACCACAGGCTCTGCGTTGCAGGTTCCCGGGCAATCGCTGCAAATAGATGTCATTGAGGTA
Source organism: uncultured Acidiferrobacteraceae bacterium (assembly GCA_964512815.1). Classification (GTDB taxonomy): domain Bacteria; phylum Pseudomonadota; class Gammaproteobacteria; order Arenicellales; family UBA868; genus UBA9619. Next base: position 19,868 of record CAZEKE010000150.1, on the reverse strand, counting down.
TCGGGCGGTCTGATCGGAATCTGCTGCTGTCCCGGCCGCCTGGAGCCTGGGCCTCATGGGGGGTATCAGCCACGCGATCTGGAGGAAGACCTCGCTGTCGTGGCAGACTGGTCGCCCGACGCTGTGATCTCACTGATCGAATTGCGTGAGTTCGATCTGCTGGGGGTATCGGACTTGCCGCAGAGGTTTAAGTCGTTACCCACGGCGTGGCATCACTGTCCGATCACGGACCTGGGTGCACCAGGAGGGGCTTTTGAAACGCAGTTTGCTGTCCTTGAGAGTCGGCTGCGGGCGGATCTGAGTCGAGGGGGACGGGTACTACTGCACTGTGCCGCAGGACTTGGTAGAGCTGGTATGATCGCAGCGAGGCTCTTGATTCACACCGGCGAACTTCCTTCTCAGGCGATTGCGCGTGTCCGAGTTGCGCGCCACGGTGCTATTGAAAGTATCCGACAGGAGAGGTATCTGGCGTCTTTGTCTGCGGGTGACAGAACACCGTAAAAAGTTTTGTTGCTGCCAGGTTATGAAGTGTCGTGGGGGAGAAGTTCTTCAATTGACTGCACGAGGACGTTGGCAGCATCGTTGAGTGCCTCCTGAGTGTCGGCGCCACCCGGCAGACCCACCGCCAGTGCTGCTCCCGCCCGGTTCGCCATCTCCATGTCGCTGACGGTGTCGCCAACCATCACCATGCGTCCCACCGGAATATCCAGTTGCTCTCCAAGAAACTCGAGCACACGGGGGTCGGGTTTGGCAGGTACGCTCGTATCATCTCCGCACACGACGAACTCAAAAAGCGCGGTTGCACCGATTGTGTCCAGTGCGAATTCGGTAAGGTCACGGTTGTCGGTAGTGGCTACTGCAAGGCGAAATCCCGCCGCCCCAAGGTGCTTCAACGCTTGCTGTACATCACCCCGTGGTTTGATTTCTTCAGGTTTGGGAAGGGCCCGCATGACGGGGCTGAAGTACTGGCTCACGAAGGCCCTTGCTTCGTCCCAGGGCAGCCCCCACTGGAAAAGAACAGCGGACATCACGGTTTCGAGATCCCGGAGGGGAGCGGTAGCCAGAGGGCTTTGACTCATGGTACGGTCGTTTTGATGGTCGTATCCTGAAGCCATATAAAGGTTCTCACGCAGCGGGCCATCGTCTCCTAAAGCACTGCATAGGACTTTGGCTGATTGCACCATCCGGGGGCCCCAGAAGGCGTGAAAATCGATCAAGGTGCCGTCTTTATCGAAGACGATCAGGTCGGCATCCGTGATCATCGATCCGACTTTGAGATGAGGCATTTTTGTGATTTCGCGGTGATGGGTTTAGGATGGTTCAGATGAAGGCATAGCGTGTGGGCAGGTCCGTGAGAGCTTCCCGCGAGTGTAATGGCAATTGGATGAGAATCGTGAAGTACCGTGCGTGATACGGACTATATCGTTGTCGGAGCCGGTTCAGCCGGTTGTGTGCTTGCCGCGCGTTTGAGCGATGATCCGGAAACCAGTGTTGTCCTGCTTGAAGCCGGCGGCAGCGACACGAGTGTTTTTGTTCAGATGCCCGCTGCCCTGTCGATCCCCATGAACATGAAACGATTCAACTGGGGTTATCACAGTGATCCAGAGCCTTATCTCGATGACCGGATAATGGATTGTCCACGCGGGCTGGCACTCGGTGGTTCTTCTTCGATCAACGGCATGGTGTACGTGCGAGGTCATCCACGTGATTTCGACCAGTGGGAGCAATCCGGAGCTTCGGGCTGGAATTACAAGGCTTGTCTGCCTTATTTCAAGAAAGCGGAGAGCTGGATCGGTGGTGCGGACCGTTATCGTGGGGATTCCGGACCGCTTCCGGTGTGTGCCGGAAACGACATGCGGTCGAACCCTCTTTACGCCGCTTTCATCAAATCGGGCAGTGAGGCTGGGTACCCGCTGACCGATGACTACAATGGTGCGCAGCAGGAAGGATTCGGCCCGATGCACATGACAGTGGGTGATGGTGTAAGGGGTTCGACTGCCAGGGTCTATCTGCGGCCCGCTATGGACCGCCGAAATCTGCGTGTTGTCACCGGAACGCTGGTCTACCGGGTGGTGTTCGAACAGGGTCGGGCTGTGGCAGTTGAATATGAGAAAGATGGCCAGGTCTTTCAGTTGCGGGCGCATCGTGAGGTGATCATTTCGGCGGGTTCGATCGGCTCGCCGGTGATCCTGCAGCGCTCAGGTATAGGACCGGGCAGCGTTCTTTCTGATGCCGGTGTGCCCGTGATCTGTGACAGTCCCGGGGTCGGTGAGAACCTCCAGGATCATTTGGAAATCTATTTTCAGTACCGTTGCCGTAAACCCATCACGTTGAACCGCCGGCTCAATCCACTGAGTAAGGCCCTGATCGGGGCTCGATGGTTGCTCTTCAAATCAGGCTTGGGTGCGACCAATCACTTCGAGTCCTGTGGATTTATCCGGTCACGGGCAGGTATAGAGTGGCCCGATATCCAGTACCATTTTCTCCCGGGAGCCATGCGTTATGACGGACGAGCTGCTTTTGACGGGGACGGGTTCCAGGTACATGTGGGGCCGAACAAGCCCAGGAGCCGTGGCCGGGTTCGGATTAAATCATCTGTTCCGAGGGAGAATCCTTCCATCCTGTTCAATTATTTGGAGGATGAACAGGATATTCGCGACTGGCGAGCCTGCATTCGGCTGACGCGGGAGATCTTTGCCCAGCAGGCCATGCATCCATTTCGAGGCGAGGAACTGCAGCCGGGTGGCGCCGTTGATACCGATGAATCGATCGACGCCTGGGTGCGTGGGAACTGCGAATCCGCATACCACCCCTCGTGTACGTGTTCAATGGGGGACGAAAATAACCGAATGGCTGTCCTTGACGGCGAATGCCGGGTCAGGGGTGTAGACGGTCTGCGAGTTGTAGATTCTTCTATATTCCCCGTCATCACCAACGGAAATCTCAATGCGCCAACGATTATGGTGGCTGAACGGGTTTCGGACATGATCCGTGGCAGAACACTGCTGCCGTCAGTCGATGTCCCGGTCTGGATCGACGAGCACTGGCGAACCCGCCAGCGAAGCGGAACATCATTACGGGCGCAGCGCTGAAATCGTATGGCAACTGTTCGTCCTGAAGACGGCGAGATTTTGAATGTGGTGGATGTCGACGACCGGGTGACAGGGGAGTGCCGGCGCGATGAGATACATCGCCTGGGTCTACTCCACAGGGCGGTCCACGTCCTGATTTTTAATGGTGCCGGGGACCTGTTCCTGCAGAAAAGAGCCAAACACAAACAAGAGAACCCCGGATTGTGGGATTCTTCGGTCGCCGGGCACGTGGACGCTGGGGAGGCCTATGATCAATGTTGCTTGCGGGAGATCGAAGAAGAAGTGGGTCTGCAGGTAACAGACACACCCGAGCGTCTGTTTAAACTGCCGGCAAGTCCGATTACCGGAATGGAGTTCTGCTGGGTTTACCGGCTTGTTACAGACCAGGCGCTGCAGCTGGATTACAGTGAGATTGAAACCGGCGAATGGTTCCGGGTAACCTCAGTCGATCAATGGGTGTGCCGGGCTCCAGAGGGCCTTGCCGAATCGTTTCGGCTAATCTGGAGTCGCTACAGGGAGCGACCGGAACTGGCACCAAGCGCATAGGCAGCTTTGATTTCTTCGGCGATGATACTAATACCTCGCTGTACGACATCCGGGTCCAGGGCATAAGAGACCCGGATGCATTCCCGGGAATGGGGCCAGTCTTCGGTGAGTCCGGGAAAGAAGTGCTCCCCGGCGATAACCAGTACATCGCGCTGTTTGAGCCGCTGGTACAACGTCTCACTGCTGATGGGAATGTCTTCGAACCACAACCAAAGAAAAAACGCACCTTCCGGGGAATGTATACGGAAGGGGTAATCGGCTAGGGCAGACTTAAGCCAGTCCATCGTGATCCTGGCCCGTTCTTGGTAGTAGGGTCTGATCAGATTGTTGGCAATATCCAGTATGCTGCCGTCCTGCACCATGCGGGTGACCAGTCCCGGGCCGAAGCTGCCTGGCGTAAGGCTCAGGATCGCGTTCGACCCGGTGATTGATTTGATGACATTTTCGTTTGCAATCACGATTCCTGTTCTCACGCCCGCAAGCCCAAGTTTGGAGAGACTAAGGCAGAGAATGATGTTCTGGTCCCAGACGGGTGTCGCTTCACTGAAGATGATATTCGGAAAGGGTGTGCCGTAGGCCCCGTCGATGATGAAAGGTAGGTCATGTTCGAGAGCGAGGGCCTGCAGCAGGGCTATTTCCTTGTTGGTGAGAACGTTACCAGTGGGATTGGTCGGTCGCGATACGCAGATTGCACCATTATGGGAACCGACCACCAGCTTGCCGAAGTCAATGTGATATTTGAACTCGTGATCACCCTTTAGGGTAATTATCGGCCGGCAGGTGTCAAACATTTCTGTACCCAAACCCATCTCCGTGTAGCCGATGTATTCAGGAACCAGGGGCAGAAGAACACGCCTTCTGCTGCCGTCTTCGAATAATCCGGCGAAAATGTTGAAGAGCACGAAAAACGAACTTTGACTGCCGTTGGTCAGGGCAATATTGTTCGGTGAAATCGACCATCCGTGTTGCTGATTGAGCAGATCGGCTACTGCTTCGATAAACGCCGCGTTGCCTTGCGGGCCATCGTAGTCACCGATGAGCAGGTCGAACCGGTTACCGTCCTCGAGCAAGGCATTCATGGCATCGCGGAAGGCAGATTGAACGGCTGGGATCCTTGCGGGGTTGCCACCGCCCAGCATACAGACGTCACGGTTGCCGGATAGGGCGGTACCGGCATCTTCCATCAGTTGCAAAATGCCGGTACTGGAGGCAAAAAATGTACCGAATCGGGATGTATCCAAGGTTGCCGGTGCCCGTGTTGGAAGTCAGCCAGTCACTGGTCCTGGGTTGCGACAGACCGGTCGGCTGCCGGGTCGTTGCTCTGGGCCAGAATCCGGTTTTCCTCAAGCTCGATAGCGGTGTCCACGAGGATCTTGGCCGCTTCGAGCAGCAGGATGTCGCCGGGGAATTCACCATCCTCGGCGAATGCAGTGCTGGGATCTTTTTCCCTAGCGGTGCGTAGCACGGACTCCAGCTTGTCCCGCTTATCCTGGCGAGCATTCCGTTCCTGCGTACGCCTGGATTCGAGCAGGGAAATTTTCTTGACCCCTGCCAGTTCAGCATCGAGCTCGAGATTGGACAGCAGAAAACTAAACCCAGGGTCCGTTTCGGTACGCTGTGCGTGCTGTACACGGACCTTGGGTAAGGTGTTTTGAAGCCTGGCATTGTCGAAGGGCGTGAAACTGGTGGCGTCCACCTGGTTCCAGGGGAGAGCATTCTTCAAGCTTCTCTCACCATGTTCGGATTCCGGAGTGGCCATCGGGAAAATAATATCGGGGATTACACCCCGATGCTGCGTGCTGTCGCCGTTGATGCGGTAGAACTGCGCAATCGTGAATTTGAGCTGACCGAGACGCTCATCGCCGTTACGGGCGTAACGATCAAGGTCGATAAGGTTCTGCACCGTGCCCTTGCCAAATGTGGGTTCTCCAACCACCACTCCGCGCCGATAATCCTGGATCGCACCGGCAAAGATCTCGGAGGCCGAGGCACTGTCCCGATCGACCATCACAGCAAGCGGTCCGCTGTAGGCGATACTGCTGTCTCGATCGCGCTTAACGCGGATTCGGCCCTTCGCATCCTTCACCTGGACGATAGGTCCTTTTTCGATAAACAGTCCGGTCAGGCTGGTGGCTTCGGACAGGGCTCCGCCCCCGTTGCCCCGGAGATCGATGACCAGTCCTGTAATCTCCTCCGATTCGAGTTCCGAGATCAGTCGGACCACGTCGCGGGTTGTGCTCCGGTAGTCGAGCTGACCACTGGATTTCCCGTCAAAATCAACATAAAAGGTCGGCAGGCTGATGATACCCACCTGATGGGATTGATTACCGTCGCGGACCGTGAGCACAGATTTCTGTGCTGCCTGTTCCTCGAGTTTGATCGTATCGCGGACGATGCTGATTACTTTCCCTGGGGAATCAGGCCCATCTTCCTCGGGCAGAATCTGAAGGCGCACCGTGGTCCCTTTGGGACCACGAATCAGATCAACAACGTCATCAAGCCGCCAGCCGATGACATCGACTATCGGTGTTTCCAGCCCCTGGCCGACACCGATTATCCTGTCGCCGCTGTGCAGGTGATCGCTGAGTTCGGCAGGCCCACCGGCCACAACTCTGCGTACGACTGTGTACTCATTCTCGGACTGCAGTACCGCGCCGATACCTTCCAGAGAGAGACTCATCCGGATCTTGAAGTTCTCAGTTGCCCGCGGGGAGAAATAACTGCTGTGGGGATCAACCGATGACACGTAGGCATTGATAAATGTCTGAAACACATCTTGTTCGTTCACTTGCGTCGTCCGCCGGCCCAGTTGGCGATAGCGATCGCCAAGTGTTTGGACGATCTCATCGTGTGGCTTGCCGGTGATGCTCAACGCGAGGTAGTCATTTTTTACCCGTTTCCGCCAGATATCCGCGAGTTCCGCCTGGTCAATAGCCCAGGGCGCCTCCGTTCGGTCAAACTGGTAGTCCTCGTTGATGTCGAGCTCAAATCCACGGTCGAGGAGTTGTTCGGCGAGGACAAGTCGTTCGGCGACCCGGGTGCGGTACAGTTCGAAGAGTCCATAAATGGGCTCCAGTCGCTGGTTTCGCAGATGATCATCGATGCTGAAGCGCATCTGTTCAAACTCTTCGATGTCTCCGGACACAAAGAAACTGTGGTTGGCGTCCATGCTCTGGATAAAACGATCAAGAATTCGGGACGAAAGATCATCGTTTAGAGTGGTCGTTCGATAGTGATACCGCTGAACAAAATAGTTGATTAGTTCAATAGCCCGTTCGTGGGCCGGTGATACGCTGAGCTTGGTAGCTTCAGCGATGTTTTGCACCGGGAACACAAAGAGCGCCAGGATGAACATCCAACGCGCTTGTGCCGGCAGGGACGCCCGGAGGTTCGACAACCAGTGACCGATCTGATCAGGTAAACGCATAGGAGCCCGTGACTACGGTGTTACATCTGGAGACTGTCAGAACAGTGTCCTGGCAGGACGAATAGGTGAATATAGCAGTTAGTCAGTGGGGTGCGTGTCGTATTCTGCTGCGGCGCGTTGGGTCTAAAGCGAGGCATCTGTGCAGAGGTGGAGAACTAGATGTAAGAGTTCGGATCACCAGCACCGTTCCATCAGGTGCTGTGACATCTGGCCAAGACCAAGTACCTGTTGTACAGCCCCCTGCTCGATTGCACTCTTTGGCATGCCGAACACCACGCATGAGGACTCGTCCTGGGCCAGGGTAGTTGCGCCGGCTTGTCGCATCTCGGCCATACCTTTCGCACCATCGGTTCCCATGCCAGTCAGCAGCAGACCGACAGCCGAATCGCCGGCAGCCGTTGCGATGGATCTGAACAGCACGTCTACCGATGGGCGATGGCGGTTGATCTTTTCACCATCTTTGAGGTGAGCCACATAACCGTCACCATCCTCGAAGATGACAAGATGCCTGTCGCCGGGCGCAATGAGCGCTTCGCCAGGTCTGACCGGACATCCTTCGGAGGCCTCCCGAACCTTGATCCGGCAGGACTGGTCCAGCCTTTCTGCAAAGGACTGCGTAAATGGAGCCGGCATATGTTGGACCACCACAATACCCGGCAGTTCCTGTGGAAGGGGTGCGAGCAGTTCTCTCAGTGCTTCGGTGCCGCCAGTTGAAGCGCCTATCGCGATAATGGGAGGGTGGGTACTGGAATGAACATACGCTCTGCGGGGCAGTACGGTGTCGACATCATAGCGGGGTGCCGGATCGAGCAGCCGTTGACGTGGTGACCTGACCCGTGCACCGGCCGCAGCCTTGACTTTATCGGTAATTGAAGACGCCAGCTCATTAAGGCCTACTCTGACTTCCAGTCTCGGTTTTTCAATGATTTCCAAAGCGCCGAGTTCAAGGCTCCTCAGCGCGGTTTCCGATCCTTCTCTGGTGTATGCGCTGACCATTACCACCGGCATGGGGTTTGAGTTCATGAGCCTTTCGAGAAAGGTCAGACCGTCCATTTTTGGCATTTCGACGTCCAGGGTCAGAACGTCGGGCTGTAGTTCCGAGATCTTTCTCAGCCCGATCAACGCATCCGGTGCGGTCCCCACCACCTCGATCTCGGGGTCCGACGAGAGGATGTTACTGAGCGCCCGACGGGCGACAGCCGAATCGTCGATGATCAGGACTTTTACGGCAGGACTCATGCAGATTCGGGCTCGGCGGACTGCTGAGGGATCAGCTGGAGCTCGTCTTCAGACAGCAGGTAGTCGACGTCAAGTAGGATGACCATGTCGTCCTTTATGTTGGCCACGCCGGTGATGAATTTGGTGTCTATGGACGCCGACAGGTCCTTGCTGCCCTGCGTGGTTTCATCTTCCAGGTAAACCACATCTGCTACCGAGTCGACAATCAGACCGACGAGTTTATTTTCCACCTGGACGATGACGATCACGGTGAACGGGCTGTAGTCGAGGCTCTCCATCTGAAAGCGGATCCGAAGATCCATGACTGGTACGACCAGACCGCGAAGGTTGATCATACCGATGATAAATGACGGCATCCCAGGTACCCGCGTGATTGACTCCGGGTAACTAACAAGTTCTCTCACACTCAGTATCTTGAGCCCGTATTTTTCCTGCCCGAGCATGAAGGTAATCAACTGGGTGCCCTGTCGGCTGATGATCGATAGGTCAAGCTCCTCCAGTTCTTCATCGAACAGGGAAAGGTGTCCGGTCAAGTTGGTCTTTGTGGACATATGGTTCTCCCGCTGAATCCAGTATCTCGGGTGCTTAGGCTGCGAGGCTCGGTACGTCGAGTATGAATGAGATCGCACCATCGCCCAGAATCGTAGCCCCGGAAAGACCAGGAATCTGGACGAAGTTGTCCTCCAGGTTCTTGATGACTACAGGGCGCTGGTCGACTATCTCGTCGACCATCAGACCGTGCTTGCGGTTGCCGTGCTGGACGACCACCACCAGTCCAGCGCTCGGGTCCTTTACCGCTGTGCTGATGCCGAGGCGCTCATGCAGCCTCACTAGAGGGACAAACTCTCCGCGAATATCGACCAGTTCTCCTTTTTGCTTGAGACGTTTGACCTGTTCAGCGGTGGGCCTCAGAGCCTCGAGAATAGACAGTAACGGCAGTGTAAAAATCTGTTCGCCCACCCGGACAATCATGCCCTCGATGATGGCTAGTGTCAGTGGCAGTTTCAGTTGCAGGGTCGTCCCTTTGCCGGGCGTGCTGTGCATTTCGATATTGCCCAGCAGGGCCTGAATGTCACGTTGAACGGTGTCCATGCCAACACCGCGACCGGAGACACTGGTGACTTCAGACGTGGTGGTAAAACCCGGCCTGAACACGAGTTGAAAAATTTCGTGCTCATTTATTTCATCCTCGCGTGAGGCGAGTCCTTTGTCGATTGCCGTGTTCAGAATGACCTCCGGGTCCAAGCCCTTGCCGTCATCGCTTACCTCGACGATCACAAACCCTTCCTGGTGCGAAGCACTAAGAGAAATGGTTCCAACTGGGTTTTTGTTCTGAACAGTCCTGGCCTGCGGCATTTCTATTCCGTGATCCATCGCATTTCGTACCAGATGGAGCAGGGGGCCGTACAACTGATCGGTGACCGTTTTGTCGAGTTCGGTGTCGGCGCCGCTGATGTCAAGGAAAATTTTCTTGTCTGTCTTTACAGCATAGTCGCGCACAATCCGTTTCAGTGGTGAAAACACACTGCCGACTGGAACCATTCGCACCTGCTGAATCTGGTCCTGTAGGGCTCTGACCGAGGTTTCGCTGTCTTCCAGAAACTGCAGAATCAGGTCCCCCAGGTGCTCGTCGGTAGCCATGATCTGCTCACCCAGTCGTCTCAGACGCGACTGGTTGATCACGGTCTCCCCAACGAGATTCTGCAAGGCGTCGAGTCTGTCGACGCTGACTCGAATTGTCTGCGGCGCGGCAGGGCTGGCAGTCTCCTCTGTGCCTGTAATCGCACCGGAACCGGTTGGACCGGGTTCAGTCGGTTCCTGGATGATAGCGTCAGGAACAGGTTCAGTTTCGGCCGATTTGCCGGTTTCCAGTGGTTGGGCAGGCAAGGAGACGGTCGATGTGGGTGTTTCCTCAAATTCGGCGACTTCCGGTTCGGCAGGGGGTGAGACTGCGGGTTCTAAATGGATGTCATGGTGGTCACGATAGAACATCAGAATCGCCTCGATTTCGTCTAGTGTCTGATCGGTAACGAGTTTGAGGCTCCACCATAGATAAAGTGTTTCCGGGTCGATGTCTTCAAGACTCGGAAGAGATCCGGTATGGGCGATCGAGACGATTTCCCCGATCCCGGAGAGCTGTTCCAGAAGAATCATCGGGTCCCCACCGTTGCGCAGTGTCTGGGAGTCGAACTTCAGAGTCGCCAGAAAGGAACGCCTCGGCAGACCCGGGTTTGATGGCGGTTGCGGACTCTGAGTCACCGGCTCGGTTCCTGGTGTCGTGGTATCCACCGGGTTGCTTCCAGGGAGAAATGCCCTGAGTTGCCCCAGTGTTTGGTCGCGGAGGGCGATATTGATGGCCGTGCCGTCGCCGCGAATGTGGGCCAGAAATGAATTGAGGCAGTCCAGAGCATCCAGAAGCAGGGAGACCAGTTGCACGGTGCACGGAACGCTGCCGGACCGGACACTTTCCAGCACCGACTCCAGCTGGTGGGCATAGTCGGCCAGCTCGGGCTGCATGACCATTCCTGCACCGCCCTTGATCGTGTGTACACAGCGGAAAACCTGATCGACAAGCTGGCTGTTTCGAGGGGATGTCTCTAGTTGAAGCAGGGCGCCTTCGAGTTCCTGAAGCAGATCACCGACTTCCTCGATGAACTCTTCGATGGGTAGCTGATCGGGTGTCATTTGTGATCAAAAGCGTGTACCCCGGTCCAGTCCGGCCCGGGTGGGTCAACGCGGTTGTGTTGGCATCGGTCGATATAGATTTGAACAAGCGGATCTTCAGGAGAGATCGCCTTACAGCTTTCGAAACGCTCAAGGGCGTCGTCCCAGCAGCTCTCCCGGTAAAAGCGGATGGCCTCGCCGAGGTCGTCCCGGCTTTGTAGTTTTGCTTGTTTCTGTTCGTGCCCGTCGGCATCGAAGACCTCGTAAATCCGCAGTGGTTCCAGTCGGCCCTTGACGCTCACGAGGTCGATCTCTCTCGTCTGGTGTCGTTTTTTTGTTTCAATCAGCGCCATAGTTGCTTCAGAGATGATCAGTGGGCAGTTGTAGTACTTAGTGAGGTTTTCAAGGCGTGAAGCCAGATTGACTGTATCACCTAGTACGGTCGAGTCCATCCTCTCTTCGAATCCGACAGTACCAATGATCACGTTGCCGCTATGTATGCCTATGCCGATGTCGACACGGGCTTTTTCTTCGGCGCTGAGTGTCGCATTTATGCCGTCGAGCACGGCAAGCATGCTCAGCGCTGAGGCTACGGCGTCCAGTGCCTCGTCAGCGTCTGATTGATCCGGTCGGTCGAATATGGCCATGATTGCATCGCCGATGAATTTGTCGACAAAGCCATGGTGATCCATGATTGCCGGATTCATCATTCGCAGGTAATTGTTGAGAAAATCAAGCAGTTCCTGGGGCGAGTAGGACTCCGATAACTGCGTGAAGTCGCGGATATCGGAGAAAAGAATGGTCTTGAAATCACTCTCTGCCTGTCCGAACTTGAGGTTTTCTAGCCCGTCTGGAGCAATGCGTTTGAGAAATTCCTTGGGCACAAATTTTTCGAATACCCGGGTCAGGCGTACGGCAGCCTCCGTCTCGGCCAGCTGCAGTTTGGTTTCCTTCAGGTCGCTGAAGGCCTTTTTCTGGACCTCAAGAGATTTTTCCAGGTCTTTGTTGAGCTTTCGTGTCTGATCTTCGGCAGATTTGACCCTGATGAGTGCTTTAACCCTGGCGCGAAGTTCATCGGGATCGAACGGTTTTGCAAGATAGTCGTCGGCCTCGAGTTCCGCCAGTCCATGGACCAGTTGTTTAACATCCGATTGCGCCGTCAAAAAGAGCACCGGAATCTGCTTCCAGGCATCGTCGGTTTTGAGAATCCGGATACACTCATCTCCGCTGATCTCAGGCATATTGCGGTCGAGAAGGATCAGGTCGGGGAGTTCGGCTTCGCTGCAACCGGACAGCCACTGCAGCGCCTGTTGACCGTTCTCCTGGGGGTGCAATACGTAGCCGTCTTCTTCTCCAGACAAGATCCGCAGAACCTGGCTACGGATTGTCCGCGAGTCATCAACCACAAGAATTGCACTACCGGACATTAATTGCCGGCCTTTTCAAATAAGGGTCTGAGGCCGGTCAATCGCAGGCTTTCAGATACGGGATCGGGAATGTTCTGCCAGATGACCTCTTTGCCCGCGGCACGCGCGTCCCGCTGCAGAGCCAGAAAAAGCTGCAGAGCCGCGGTATCGATTTGCCTAATACCGCCTATGTCGATGAGAAGAACAGGGTCTTCGCGTCCGAGAATCTGCTTGAATATCTCGTGCAGGGCATCAATTGTGTTGTATTCCAGGACGCCCGAAAGCTGAATTTTTTCGTCGCTCAGTTCGAAATCCATGATGGGTCTTTTCGATCGTAATCTCTAAGGCAACTTGCAGAAAATATTCGAGTGAGTCTTCTGCATACCGGAAATACTATAGCCAGTCTCGACGTTTCCCAGGAACAGCCAGCCGCCGGGCAGGAGATACCCCGAAAGCCGATCAAGGAGCGGCTGGCGAAGGGCTCGATCGAGGTAGTACAGCACATTTCGAAAAAAGATGACCTGGAACCGGGTGGCGATGGGGTAACGCCGATCCAGAAGATTGAAGTGCCGGTACTGTACACGAGAGCGAACGTCTTTAACGACCTGATGGGCACTACGGCCCGTACCGGTCGTCAGTCGAAAGTATTTCTCCCGGACCACAGGCGGTAGACCGATCATCTGGTGATCGAGATACAGGGCGTTCTCGCCTATAGACAGCATATCGGTGTTCACATCAGAGCCTAGGATCCGCAGATCGAAGGGTTTCCGGTACCCTGTCCGGTGTTCAAGATCTTCAAGGGTTTCAAAGATGAGGGTGAGGGGTTCCTCGCCGGACGAGCAGCCGGCACTCCAGAAGCGAACCGGCGGAGAATCCCCGTTACCTGCTTCTGTATGAATCTGTGGCAGGACTTCTTTGCGGAAAAAGGCAAAATCATCTTGGTCACGGTAGAAACTGGTTTTGGTCGTCGTGATGGCATTGAAAAAAATCTGTTTCTCGTCAAACGCCCCGTTTCCGCACAGGTGCTGGTGGTAATCCGAAAAGCTCTTCAGCCCAAGGCGTTCGAGGCGGGGACCGAGGCGGGTTTCCAGCTGGTACTTTCTGTCCCGCGTCCAGTCCAGTCCGAGTTCCTGTCTGGCTAGTTCGCGGAACAATTGATATTCGGATTCTGTCGGCGAGATCATGGGGCGTTGTGTGGCGCCCGGATGGTCCGATGTTTCCCGGCACTGTTTATGCAGTCAACGACGGATACCGTAGCAGTGATTTAGACCTGAATTGGAAGCGTTGGTCCCATTAATTCCGGCGGCTTTGGTTCGCTTAGGCCAGGTCTGAACGTTTGATCGGCAGGCGACGGACGCGTTTACCGGTGGCAGCAAACACCGCGTTTGCGACCGCTGGGCCGACCAGGGGTGTTCCAGCCTCACCGATGCCGCCGGGTTGCTCACCGCTGTTAATGATGTGCACATCGATTACAGGGGCTGTTTTGAGTTTCGGCAGAGGGTAGTCGTCGAAATTCCCCTGTACTACCCGGCCCTTTTCGATGTTAATTCGGCTGTTCAGGGTGCCGCTCAGACCGTAGATGATAGCCCCCTGTATCTGGGAATCGACGATCGCGGGATTGATGGCCTGTCCGCAGTCGATCACGCAGGTCATCCGGTGGACTCTAGTTCTGCCCCTATTGTCGACGGAAATCTCCGCGACCTGGGCCTGATAGCAGTCCAGGTAGTAGATGTATCCCATACCCTGATAGTGTCCTTCCGGTAACGCGCCGCCCCACCCGGATACCTCCTGTACACGGTCCAAGACCCGGAGAGCCCTCGGGTTGTTTTGCAGCAGTTCTCGTCGCAGGTCAATTGGGTCTATTCCATGGGCTTGGGCGATCTCGTCCATTGCAGATTCAAGGGCAAAGGCGTTGTGTACCGTACCGACGGAGCGCCAGAAGCCGACCGGTACGGGTATCTCGGCCATTACATAGTCGACCTTGAGATCCGGGACCGCATAACTGCCTGCTTGTGAGGTGAAATCGAACATACCGACTCAGGTTGCCCAGTCGAATCCGTTCTCCTCCATCCAGGGCGGAAAATAGCTTCCCAGTAAGGGAACCATCCCTACTGACGTTGAGGGCCCGGCAAGTCGTACCGACAGCGCCCGCGGAACGCCGTCGGCATCCAGTCCGGCGTTTAGGCGGACCCGGAATGGTGGCAGGTAGTGATCATGCTGGATGTCTTCGGTGCGGGACCAGGTGACTTTTACGGGCCGGCCCGTTGCTTTTGCAGCGATCAGTGCCGGCACCACAAAGTCTGGGCTCGATTTCCGCCCAAAACCACCACCCAGGTAAGTCGTGTGAATACGAATCTTCTCGGGGGGCAATTGGGTGATCATTGATGCGATCATGGCGGTGAGGCCCTGGGTCTGGGTGGGTGCCCACACATCACAGCCCTCGTCGGTCACCTGGGCTGTTGCACAGGGCGGCTCCATGGTCGCGTGCGCCTGCAGGGACACCGCGTATTCAAATTCCATTGTGGCGTCTGACGAGGAGATCACCTGGTCAGCGTCACCTTCGTGGGCGACCGGTGCGCCGGGATCGGGCGCGTTGAGGCTTTGCTCAATCCGTGTTTCGATGTCTGCATCGCCAAACGAGGCGTCACCACCCGTGGCCTTAATCACCACGGCATCGGCACCTTGCATCGCGATCCAGGTGTTGGTGGCCACAACGATAACGAGATTCTCAAGGGGGATCACGGCCACCACCCCTGGAATGGCTTTGGCGGCCGTGTCGTCGATACCAGATATTTTTGAACCGAAGACAGGGCAGTGCCTGACCGCGCCGTACAGCATCCCTGGCAGATCCACGTCGGTGCCGTAGACCGCTGAGCCATCGATCTTGTCTGGGGTGTCCACACGAGCGACGGGCTTGCCGATTAGCCTGAATTTGTCGGGCGATTTCAGCGGCGGGTCCTCGGGGACCGCCAAGGCAGCAGCCGCACCGGCCAACACGCCGTATTCGAGGGATTCGCCGGACTGAGTATTGGTGATCTTGCCCTCCGCTGCACGGCACTGGTCGATCGGTGTGCCCCACTGCTCCGCCGCCGCGAGCCGCAGCATCTCCCGGGCAGCCGCACCCATCTTGCGGAACTGACCAAAAAATGCCAGAAGCGTAATACTGCCCCCGGTCATCTGGGTATCCAGGACGCCGCTGGTGAAATACTTCATAGGCTGGTTATTAAATGCGGGATGATGAATGGTTTCCAGGCTGGTGATCTGGTCCATCCTGATTTCGAGTTCATCTGCCAGCACAGAGGCCAGCGTGGTGTGTATTCCCTGACCCATTTCGCTAGCGGGCATTCCGATGTGGATGCTGCCGTCAGGTTCTATGCTGATAAATGGTGGTAGTCCGAAAGGCCTGGAGCCAGTGGCACTCGCGGAGGGAACCCCGGCGAGACCTAGCAGCAGGCCGCTGCCGGCAAGCCCGGTGGTTTTCAGGAATTCGCGGCGGCTAAGAGAAGTAATTTTGTTCATGGGGATTCTTCAGGCCATCAGTTCGGCAGCACGGTGTATCGCGGCCCGCACTCTGTTGTAAGTCCCGCAGCGGCAGACGTTGGTGATGGTACGGTCAATGTCGCGATCAGTCGGGGCGGTATTCCGTGCCATTAATGATACCGCCGCCAGGATCATTCCAGACTGGCAGTAGCCGCATTCGGGTACGTCGAGCTCAGCCCATGCACGCTGTACCGGATGACTCCGGTCGGTAGAGAGTCCTTCGATTGTCGTGACCGAACGGCCGTCCACCTCACCCAGTGTCAGCCCACAACTTCGGACCTGTCGACCGTCAATGAGTACCGTGCACGCACCACAGGCTTCGATACCGCAACCATACTTGGTACCGGTCAGCTTCAGGCCATCCCGCAGAACCCAGAGCAAAGGGGTCTCGGGGGCGTCATTGACTTCGTGGGTTTTACCGTTCACTTGCAGGGAGATCGTCATGTGGAGATTCCTTTACGCCAGGCGTGATGTCTAAGTTTCTGTTGGGTGGGGTGTTCGGGTAAAGTGGTTTTCTCGATTACCGCTTATCACCTGAAATCCTCGGTGCTTCGTTTGTGTTCAACAGTCTCTACCGGAGATTCTCCCTCACCGAGCGCCGACTTTTTTTTGGGTACGAAATAGCTCGTTAGGCCAGACTGTTGTTGTTCGAGTTTTCCGACCTGGTCTTCCTCAGTGAAGTTGTCAGGGATCATCCCGCTTTCCAGTTGTTTGCGCGGCGTCGGTGTAAAGACCTGCCGTAGTCGCTCCGATTCCATCGCCATGTTCTGGCTGGACGAGGCCGTCTGTTTGACCATCGCGGCGTTTTCCTGAGTGATCCGGTCCATGTCAGCGATGGCCACGTTGACTTGCGTGATGCCATTGGCGTGTTCGAGCGAGGCGGACTCGATGTTCTCCATCATCTCCGAGAATTCGACTACTGCCTTGAGAATGGCGTCCAGCGACTCATCACTCTGCGATTTGAGGTCCTGGAGCATGCCTTCGGTTTCCTTGCGCAGTTTTCCCAACGCCTCGTCGCTCTGCTCGACGATTTCGCGTCCAGTCTGCATGGTTTCCAGTCCAGACTCGATGAGGTCACCGATTTCCGCAGCCGCCTTGGCAGAGCGATGGGCAAGTTTTCGCACTTCGGTGGCCACCACGGCAAAGCCTTTGCCGTGTTCACCAGCCCGTGCCGCTTCAACCGAAGCGTTGAGTGCCAGCAGGTTGGTCTGGAAAGCGATGTCATTGATCAGCGTGATAATTCCGGAGATACGGTTCGAGCTTTCCAGGATGTTTGCCATGGCTTCGACCACCTGCCTGTTCGTCGCTTGTGCATTACCGAAAGTGCTCTCGTTATTTCCGATCGCCTGGTCGACCGCCGTGAGCAGCGAGCTGCGCCCGGTCTGGACAGTGCCGCGGGTCCCTTTGACCAGTTGTGTCGCATGCCGAGCCTCGTCAGCGTTGTTCTGCACAATGCTGGCCATCTGTTCCATTGACGCCGCCGTCTCCTCCAGCGACGCACTCTGGCGATTGGTACGAATGGCGAGCTCACGGCTGGCATCGGCGATATCCTGGGACCCTCTATTGATCATCAGTACCCGTTGCGTGACCGGCCGGGTCACGAACCGGTTGACGAAAAAGATGATGATAACGCTGGCAACAACCAGCACCAGCAAAGTGATCAGTACAGCGGTTCTGACCAGTTGCTTGTTGAGTAGTATTAGCTCGTGTTTGCTCCAGGCCACTGCCACGTAACCTGCCATCTCGTCACCAGGGAGAAAAGCTGGCAGCAACAGAAGCGAACGTTGTAGGTTTTCTTCCGTAACCGGCTCACCTGCAGCAAGATCTTTCATGTTGGCTCTCAGGCGCTGGTCCAGATCCGTGGCCAGATCGCTTTCGCCCTTGCTGTAGACCTCGTTGCCTTCCAGATCATAGGCCTTGATACGCAGAAGCCGCTCCTCAGCGGTGGCGATAAAGGCCTTGACTTTCTTTCCGACGATTCGACCATCCTGAAGATGGAGTGCTGGTGCAATTTCCTTTGCCATGAGCGTCGTCAGTCGTGAGGATGCCTCAGCGAACTGCTCATCAGCGTTGTTTTTATGGATATAGATCAGCGTGAATGACAGAATGCCCAACGCCAATGCGGCCCACACAAGAATAATGAGCGTCAGCCGTACGCCGAGTGTGAGTCTGTTTTTCAGCATAATCGGGGGGTCATTTAACAGTTATGGTGAGTACGTCAGAGACGACAGGACCATCATGAATGACATGGGCGTAATCGGCAAGCACAGCCTGCAGCGTGTGCTCACCGGGAGGAAGCTCGATGGTGATCTCGCTCTGCCCCATATTCAGATGAATGTAGTTCTTGCCCTTGGGGATGGACTTGTTTGGATTGGGGGTCGGGGTATCAATCACCAGGTGATGATGGCCGGTGTCCGGCCAGTCAGCCGCCGCTGGTGCGAGCCCCATCTGCTCGGTCAGACCAAGCTGAACCAGGAAAGGGCTCTGGACCTGATCTCCGTCCTTAAGGTTGATGAAATACACTCGGGTACCTTCGACCGAGGGTGTCTCGCCGGCATAAAGCAATTGAGAGCCAGTGAGCAGTAGAATCGCCATGACGAGGCAGGTCGGCAGTGAACGTTTCAAGTGGTTATCCCCCGGATCAGTTGACCAGCGTTGAGAATAGGCGAGTTGAGGCAGGTCAGCAACTCCTCGTGTCCTGAATCGACTGGCTAGACTGACTGTCCAACGCCCGGGAGGTCGTGGGACCCGGACTGTCCAGGCGGTGTGGCGCACGGTCAGTCTTCAGCATACTCAGGGTAAAGTGCGAGCAGCGAATTTTCTGTTGCAGGTGACACCCCGCGTTCGGTGATCAGACCGCTGACATAGCGTCCGGGCGTCACATCAAAGGCCGGGTTGGCAGCCGGGCTTCCCTCCGGAGTCAGCCGCACGTTGGCCGGCTGGTTATCTTCATCGACACCCGTGATGTGCGTGACTTCAGTGCCGGGTCGAAACTCGATGGGGATCTCTTCGAGTCCGTTTCGGATCGTCCAGTCGATGGTGGATGACGGCAGCGCCGCGTAGAACGGAACTCCGTTATCACGGGCCGCCAGAGCTTTCAGGTATGTGCCAATCTTGTTGCAGACATCTCCGGTACGGGTCGTGCGGTCCGATCCGACAATACAGACGTCAACCTGCCCGTGTTGCATGAGATGTCCGCCGGCGTTGTCCGCAATCACCGTGTGGGAAATACCATGGGCCTGAAGTTCCCAGGCAGTCAGTGAAGCACCCTGGTTACGGGGGCGAGTCTCATCGACCCACACGTGGACGTCGATTCCCAGGTCGTGGGCTTTGAAGATCGGTGACACCGCCGTGCCCCAGTCCACCGTCGCCAGCCAGCCGGCGTTGCAGTGGGTGAGTACGTTGAGTACTCCGAGGCCCGGCCTGGCGTTTACGATCTCCTGCAAGACGACCAGGCCGTGATCACCCAGGGCGCTGTTGATACGGATGTCCTCGTCACAGATCGACTGTGCCAGGTGTCGGGCAATGCCGAAGCGGTCGGGTTCACTGGCTGCCAGGAGATCGGGAAGCATACGGTCGAGCGCCCAGCGGAGATTGACGGCGGTCGGCCGCGCTGCCAGGAGTTGTCCCGCGGCCTGATGCAGGTGAGCGTCTGAGGAATCCTCCAGTGTCGCCAGCATCAGACCGCAGCCAGCAGTCGCGCCGATCAGCGGCGCTCCTCTGACCACCATATTCTGAATGGCAGCGGCCGCCTCACCGCTGGAGGTCAGCTGTCGGGTTTCAAATTGAAAGGGAAGCAGGGTCTGGTCAATGACCGTGACCGTGCGGCCGTCATTCTCAAGCCAGATGGAGCGGTAATACGTGTTGCCGACTTTCAAAAGGCACTCCCGGTGAGTGGGCTCAGCGATGTTTCCAGTCAGGCTTCCTTTTATCAGCGAATGCAGCCATACCCTC
>CAZEKE010000149.1:0-20633 GCA_964512815.1 uncultured Acidiferrobacteraceae bacterium | reverse complement strand
TGCACCATGTCAAAGCCATCGGAGGTCGCTCCGTAGCCGACCAACTCCGCATAGATCCGGGCACCCCGGTTACGCGCATGCTCCAGTTCTTCCATCACCAACACACCGCCACCACCTGAAATCACGAATCCGTCACGGTCTGCATCATAAGTACGGGATGCCGTCTGTGGCGTGTCATTGTACTTTGAGGACAATGCCCCCATTGCGTCGAACAGCACGGTCGTCGTCCAGTGCAGTTCCTCACCGCCACCGGCAAAAACCAGATCCTGCTTACCCATCTGGATCAGTTCAGCGGCGTTGCCGATGCAGTGGGCGCTGGTGGCGCAGGCTGAACTGATCGAATAGGCGATCCCTTTGATCTTGAATGCCGTACCCAGACAGGCCGCTGGGCTGCTGGCCATGGTCCGGGTGACCATGTAAGGCCCTACCCGCTTGACACCCTTGTCCCTCATCAGGTCTATAGCATTGGCGATGTTCTCAGGTGATCCACCACCCGATCCCACCACCAGGCCGGTCCTGGGACTGCTAATCATCTCCTGGCTGCCACCGGAGTCCTGGATCGCTTCCACCATTGCCACATAGTTGTAGGCCGCAGCATCCCCCATGAAACGTTTCTGCTTCCGGTCAATCGCACTTGCCAGATCGACGTCAATACTGCCGTGTACACGCGAACGGAATCCGAACTCCTGATATTCTTCGCTGTACTCGATACCTGATCGCCCTTCGCGCAAGGCGTCCGCAACATCCTGGAGATTGTTCCCGATGCTGGAAACGATCCCCATACCGGTGACAACCACCCGTCTCATTTGACCTCCTCTGAGTTTTCTACTTTGAATAACCCGACCCGAAGATCCTTGCCGGTGTAAATCACTTTGCCATCGGCCTCGACCTGACCGTCGGCAATTCCCATGAAGAGTTTACGCATCACCACACGTTTGAGAGAGAGCTGGTAGCGTATCAACCGGCACTCCGGTGTAACCTGACCGGTGAAGCGGATTTCCCCGGCACCCAGAGCCCGGCCTTGTCCAGGCCCACCTTTCCAGCCCAGGAAGACACCAACCAGCTGCCATAACGCGTCCAGACCGAGACAGCCGGGCATAACCGGATCACCTTCAAAATGACACTTGAAGAACCATTGGTCAGGGCTGATATCGAGTTCTGCGATTACTTCACCCTTGCCAAAAGCACCGCCCCGGTCCGATATATGGGTGATACGGTCGAACATCAGCATGGGTGGCAGGGGCAACTGGGCATTACCCGGACCAAACAACTGTGCATAACCACATTCCAGCAGTTCGCTCTGGTCGTAACTCTGTTGC
Source organism: uncultured Acidiferrobacteraceae bacterium (assembly GCA_964512815.1). Classification (GTDB taxonomy): domain Bacteria; phylum Pseudomonadota; class Gammaproteobacteria; order Arenicellales; family UBA868; genus UBA9619. The sequence goes on along the minus strand of CAZEKE010000149.1, from coordinate 19,314 downwards.
TGAGGTCTGATCATATCTGCGCCTCGCCCGGTTGATCGATCAGCACGGGCAGGATTATATCGTGCAACGCCATGACGCCAGCAAAGGTTGCTGCCCCATTCAGTCTTCCACGATGACAACGTGCAAACGCCGTGGTCCGTGCGCACCGTACTGCACGGTCTGCTCCACGTCCGCTGTCTTCGAAGGACCGGTGATTAGGTTGACGGCCCGTGGAAATTCCTCCAGCGTTGTGCGCAGAAGGGTCCAGGCCTCTTCCTGGTGCCGGACGATCCGGGCAGCGTCCAGAAGAACGACATGGTCATCCGGGAGGAAAAGATGCGATGTGGGCCGGCCGTCCCCGGATAACAATACCAAAGTGCCAGTCTCGGCAACCCCGGCAAAAGCCTCACTGACGGCGACCCTGTCCTCTATCGTCGCAGGCCGGCGCTCGGCGACGATATCGGACGGCCAACGAATCTCGTCCAGTAAACTCCCCTTGCCGACCAGAATGTCAGGGGCAATTTCGTAGGCCTTAAGGTGCCGGAGCACCGCAGCGGGTACCTGCGTTCTGTCGGGCACCCGTTCATAGGTGCCATGAACCGCCGTATGTTTCTCGCAGAACTTGAGGAGCAGTGGCCCCTCTACGGCCGGCTGAACCGAAGGTTTCGAGGCCGAAATCCGATTCGACACCCATTCCAGCTGCGCCTTGTCGCGTACCTGCTCACCCAACGCCCCTCGAATCCGTCCAAGAATCGTTTCTCTTGCCTGGGTCATAAATCCTGGTCCCGCCGCGACTGCCACTGGTTCAAAAACGTCTGTGGTTCTGGCGCCGGCATCTCCCGGCCCCGGGTCCACCCGTGAGCAGCCGGTAGCCAGTTCAAACCGCCATGCCGGCGGCCCAACCGATGCATCAGCCAGACCGGTAATGCCATCACGCCCTGATACAACCGGGGCCGGCGGGCCAGCCAGGACCAGGCTGACAACACTGCCCGCCCGACCAGGGGATAAAGTCGCCTGCGGTATTGTTCAACACGATGCTGGCGAAGCAGGTCGGACAACGGGATGCGGACCGGGCAGACTGCGCTGCAGCGTCCGTTCAACGTGCAGGCATTCGGCAGATCAAAAGAATTGTCGAACCCTTGGATCAATGGTGTCAGGACCGAACCCATCGGACCGGGATACACCCAGCCGTAAGCGTGGCCACCGACCGCAGAGTACACCGGACAGTGATTGAGACAGGCGCCACAGCGAATACAACGCAGCATCGAGCGGTATTCGCCGGCCAGCATGGCAGAACGCCCATTATCTACCAGTACCACGTGGTATTCCTGCGGACCTTCCTCGTCTGTTTCTCGGCGTGGTCCTGAATAGAGGGTGGTGTAGGCGGACATTTCCTGGCCGGTAGCGCTGCGGCCCAGTACCCGCAACAGAACAGAGAGATCGTCCAAAGACGGTACGACTTTTTCAATGCCCGCCGTGATGATCTGGACCCTTGGCAGGCAACTGGTCAGGTCTCCATTGCCTTCGTTGGTGACTATGACATTGGCGCCGGTCTCGGCAACCAGGAAGTTAGCGCCGGTAATACCGACATCAGCATGGGCAAAGACCGAGCGTAGGACGCTGCGGGCTTCGTTGACAATCGCGTCGCGACGGGTGACTCGCTCGGCGTATCCAAGGTCACGATGGTGCTGATGGAAAAGTTCAGTGATCTGGTCCCTGGATTTGTGTATCGCCGGCGCAATGATGTGGCTTGGCGTCTCGCCTGCCAATTGAATGATGTACTCACCAAGATCCGACTCCGCAACCTGAATACCGGCTTGTTCAAGCACCTCATTCAGCCCGATCTCCTCGGAGACCATGGACTTACCTTTGACAACGAGACGCGCATCCGCCTCCTGACAGATTCGACTGATAATCGAGCAGGCCTCCGCGGCGGTTCGCGCCCAATGGACGTGCCCACCGTTCTGTACCGTCTGCCGTTCGTAAGCTTCAAGGTACAGATCCAGATGACTGAGCACATGGTCCTTGATATCGCGAGCTGCATCGCACAACGCATCGAACTCGGGCAGCCTCGCGGCAGCCTCGCGGCGGGCTCCGGCGAATCCGCCCCCTGCCCGGCTCATAGCCTGTCGGAGCACCGGGTCAGCCAGCGCCTGGCGGGCCTGGCGCCTAAAAGCGGTGTTCACACCTGAAGCAGGGTTCACTGACCGCCCTCGCCGATACCTGGGTTGTCACCCATGCCGGCCAATATTTCCGCAACGTGTAGCACCTTGACAGATTTGCCCTGTCTTTTTAGCCGCCCAGCGATGTTCAACAAACAACCCAAATCCCCCCCGGACAGGGTATCCGCCTCCGTAAGCTCGAGGTCGGCAACTTTGTTGCTCACCATGCGCTCCGAAATTTCGGGATATTTGACGCTGAATGTCCCGCCAAAACCACAGCAGACATCCCGGTCTTGAAGTTCAACGACCGTCAGATCCTTGACGAACGAGAGAAGTGTACGGGGTTGTTCACGTATACACAGTTCCCGCAGGCCAGAACAGGAGTCATGGTAGGCACAAACGCCTTCATAACGCGCGTCCAGGGCATCAACGCCCATGACTTCAACCAGAAATCGGGTCAACTCCCAGGTCCTGGCCGACAGGTCACGGGATCGCGCCAGCCAGCTCAGTTCATTGCGAAACAGCCGGGGGTAATGGTCAATGATCATTGCTGCACAGGATCCGGATGGCAGAACCACGTAGTCGAAATCCTCGAACGCCACAATCACCTGTCGGGCGATCTTAAGACTGTTTGCTTCGTCCCCATTGTTGTAGGCCGGCTGCCCACAACAACTTTGGTTTCGCGGTACATTGACCTTGCAACCGGCCTTCTCCAGAAGCTCGACGGAAGCAAAACCCACTTTGGGTCGCATGATATCGACCAGGCAGGTAGCGAAGAACCCTACGCTCGCTTGGCTGGGGTGCTCAGTCGGCATTTAATGTTCCCCGACACTGGCGGGTGATTGGATACTGCTGACTGTAGCATCGAAACGACATAATCGACCACGGGACTTGCCGTCATTACTGACGAATATCACGGCCCACTGTATCATCCAGCCCTTTGATGGACTGACCAATCTGTTTCTGATGCCCCTGCAACACGTCAGGAATCGTCCGGATATTCTATTGCTGCTCACCGCCGCGGCGATTCCCCTGAGCTTTGCCACCTGGCAGGCACTGCTGAACAATTTTGCGATCGAACGCGCTGCGTTCGGCGGTGCAGAGATGGGCATCCTGCAGAGCCTCCGCGAGATACCTGGCTTTCTAGCATTTGCCGTGGTATTTCTGTTATTCCTTCTCAGGGAACAAACGATTGGCTATCTCTCTTTGCTAGTGCTGGGAGTCGGGACACTCATTACGGGGTGGTTTCCTTCAGTTCTAGGCCTGTATCTGACTACCGTGCTGATGTCTCTAGGATTTCACTACTTCGAGACCATTCACTCCTCACTCTGCCTGCAGTGGAAAGACAAAGACCAGACGCCTGAACTGCTGGGCCGAGTTATCGCGGTCGGGGCGTTCACATCGATCGTCGTTTTCGGGTTTATCTGGCTCACTTTCAAGATCCTCAAGATGGATTTCATTCCGGTTTACGCGGCCGGTGGGGGCATCACCATTCTGATCGCAGGACTCTGCTGGTGGGCTTTCCCGAAATTTCCAATAAAAGTCAAGCAGAACCGGCGAATGGTTCTGCGTCGTCGCTACTGGCTCTACTATGCTCTGACGTTTCTCTCGGGTGCCAGACGCCAGATTTTCGTAGTGTTCGCTGGATTTCTGATGGTCGATAAATTCGGCTTCAGCGTCGCATCGATCGCTGTGCTTTTTCTGATCAATGCCGTACTCAACATGCTGTTTGCGGCGCGTATCGGCCGGATCATCGGTGATATCGGAGAGCGCCGTGCGCTAATATTCGAGTACGTCGGTCTTGCTCTTGTCTTTACGGCGTACGCTTTCGTCAATAATGCCGGCCTCGCAGCAGGCCTTTATATCGTCGATCACTTTCTTTTTGCACTTGCGATCGCCATCAGGACCTATTTCCAGAAAATAGCCGATCCTGCAGACTTTGCCGCGACTGCGGGAGTTGGTTTCACGATCAATCACATCGCCGCCGTAATATTGCCGGCCATCCTCGGATTCTTGTGGCTGGTTTCCCCGGCCGCTGTGTTTCTGGTAGGCACGGGCCTGGCTGTACTGTCGCTGTGCTTGTCTTTTAACGTCCCCTCTGACCCGGGCCCGGGTAACGAAGTCGTCCGCGGTCGATGGGGTTCTTTGACGGGCACCCCTGTATCTCAGCAGTGAGAATCGGACAAGCGCTGCACTAAAGCACATCTGCGCCCTGACCGCTCCTGCCCTGATCACGGCGCGCTGCACCTGGACTAGGTCAGGGTCAAGGACAGTTCATAGCCACCGAACTTGCGGATATTCAGTACGCCGCAATCCAAAATCAGGTACTGACCGCGAATGCCTTCGAGTACACCTTCAACCCGATCCTGTTTGTCAAAATTAAGGGCTTTGACCTTCTCAGGATTCCGCAGAACCGGGTAGCTAAAGCGCATCTCATCGGCATCTTTGAGAAACTTAACCGCATCGCTTCCAAGACCCGCGATAGACCTCGCCAGGGCGTCACCCGCAGCAGCCAGAATACGGTCACGCTCCGATAAAAGGTCAAGCTCCGGTTGCCCGCCCCGCAGCATCCGGCGCCAGTCGGTCCTGTCATTGGCGACGCTTTTTAACGCCACTTCGAGAACACCCGAATGCAACCGGGTGCCGACCTCGTACAGGGGCAGGGCCTGCACAGCCCCCTGGTCGATCCAGCGTGTGGGTATCTGGCTCCGCCGGGTGATACCGACCTTCACCCCGGATGAATTGGCGAGATACACAACGTGCGGCTGCATACAATGCGTCTGGGCCCAGTCAGGTTCTCTGCAAGTCCCCTCAGCATAGTGACAGAGCTCTGGTTTGACGATACAGGTGTCACACGATGCGAGTTTACGAAGACACGGAAAACAGTGCCCCTGATTGAAGCTCTTGCGGGTTTTACGCCCGCATTCGATACAGAATATGTTGCCGGTGTACTCCAGAACCAGGGGACGGCCGAGTAGCGGAGCCAGCTCAACATCGGTGTCTCCGATCGGCAGGCGATAACGTACAGTTTCGGCCTGCTCGACCCGCATCTTCCGGATTACACCTTTAGTCGTTGGCATAGGTGGACTCAGCTGTGCTCCATCAGCATTCGTTTAGGTCTTGCGGCACGCGCATAACCAACAGTGTCTGGCCCGATGGCAGCGCGGTCCCTGCCTGTTTGCAATAGTATCCTGGACAACCGAGAGGCAAGTCACTTTTTGCGTTTGACTTTTCTTTTGCGCACCTTTCTAGCGGCCTGATTTTTTGACGACCGTGACGCATTCACCGTATCAAGCGTCGCGCCGTAGCGCCGGGTCACATTGCGAAATGACTTCTTGTTGGCTTCTTCCATGATTTGTGCTGGCCGGTCGCTTAAAGCAGGCAAAAGCGGAACCGGATGCGTTTATTATAAGGCCCGTTGATTACCAGCCGGAGGGCAACCGCCGATTAATTCTGATTTGGTCTCGTGACACCGCCAGATAGCCTCCTTTGACGAGATCGCTCATGATTCTGCTGACCATCTCACGGGAGGCGCCGGCCATGTCGGCCAGAAGCTGGTGAGTGAGACGCTCGTTGATCACCCGTACTTCTCCTTCCAAGACCACGCGTTGCTCTAGGATCTGCACTATCCGCCGATAGACATCATTCAGGGCGAGACTCTGTACATTCCCGGTCAGTCGCCTTACGAGATGAGAGAGCGAACGGATCATGGCCCAGGACAGGTCAGAATTATCCTGGAGAAGCCCCAGAAAGCGGTCCCGGCGAATCACCAGGACTGTGGTTTTTTCCATAGCCGCCACTGAAGCCGAACGCGGTTCCTCATCCAGCAGCGCGATCTCCCCGAAACTCTCGCCCGACCCCAGCACCGTCAGGACCACTTCTTTTCCATCGTCGCTGCCGAGGAACACTTTCGCGCGTCCGCTGACAACCACATAAAGCGCATCTGCCAGGTCTCCTTCACTGATAATCAGTGCGCCGCGCCTGAATGATTCAGAAACCGCATGCTCAGCAATCTGCTCAAGGTCTTCTTCCGCAAGACCTGAGAAAAAAGGTACACCCGCCAGAACGGAAGTCGTCATGATCGAATCCAATTACCGGTAAGAGCCTTGAAACTCAAGGCCAGAGTAACCAGACACGCTGCCCACCGCAACTGACGCTACGGGTGAACGCTGTCGGAGTCAGGACCGCCGCCGGCGTCGCCTGCGGGGTGATGAAGAGTTTGATTTCGGGCTCTGTGACCTGTCAGGCAGCGCAACGACACTGGAGAGCTCAGGGTACTCAGCCGTCTTGTGGGGAATCGCCATGGCATCGACAAAATGTTCCTGAAACCTTGGTTCGACAGCGGTTTCAATCTTGTCGATACGGCGTACTTCTCGCTCGATCTCAAGCCGCGCATTCTGGTCGACCAGAGCAATGTGTGCACCGGTGCCTGCAGCATTACCAGCCGAAGTCACGTTGGCCAGATCACAGTCTGGAATCAGACCGAGGACCATCGCATATTTGACATCGATGTGCGACCCAAAAGCACCTGCCAACCGTATCCGTTCAAGCTTCTTTATCCCGCTGTTGTCCATGAGCAACTGAATGCCAGCATAGAGAGCAGCCTTGGCCAACTGAACGGCCCGTATATCATTCTGGGTAATGCGAAGTACCACGCTGCCACGGCCTTCATAAAGGACATAGGAAAAGGTCCGTTCGTCCGATACGATTCTGGCCGATCGTGAAGTCAGGCTGCCATCGATAACACCGTCAACTGAACAGATTCCGGCCAGCATCATTTGCGCTACAGCTTCGATGATGCCCGACCCGCACACCCCGGTTACCTCCTGCCCGTCGAACTGACTGTCAAACTCGGGATCATCAGACCAGGCTTCACAGCCAATCACTTTGAAACGCGGCTCGAGCGTCTCGGTATCAATCCGGACCCGTTCGATTGCACCCGGCGCCGCCCGCTGTCCACAGCTGATCTGAGCTCCCTCAAAAGCAGGACCCGTCGGGCTGCTGGCCGCAAGCAGGCGATCGCGATTACCAAGAACAATCTCCGCATTGGTTCCAACGTCAACCAGCAGGGTCATTTCCTCCCTAAGATAAGGCGCCTCGGAAAGCACCATGGCGGCCGCGTCGGCCCCCACGTGACCTGCAATGCAGGGCAGAAGGTAGGCCCGGGTTCCAGGGTGCATCTCCAGTCCCAGTTCGGATGCCTTGAGTTCCAGAGCCTGGTCAGTCGCCAACGCAAATGGCGCCCCGCCAAGCTCAACCGGGCTCACCCCCAGTAGCAGGTGGTGCATGATCGGATTCCCGACAAAAGTCATGTCGAGCACATCGCAGGGCTCGTAGCCGGATTCCCTGCAGACCTCCCGACTCAGTTGGAGAACCGCGGAACGAACCGCGTCTGTCAGTTCCTTTTCGCCGCCTGGGTGCATCATGACGTAGGACACACGGCTCATCAGATCCTCACCGAAGCGGATCTGAGGGTTCATCATGCCTGATGAGGCTAGTACCTTGCCGCTCGACAGGTCGCAGAGGTGGGCCGCAATCGTGGTCGATCCTATGTCCACAGCGATCCCCAACGCCTGATCCCGAAACCCGGGCCACAGGGCAATGATCTCCCGCTGCCGGAAGACTGCGACGGTGATCCTCCATTCGCCTTTGCGCAGACTTTCCTGAAGTGCCGGATAGACGTGCAGATCACACTTGAGGTCTGTCAGGCCCCACTCGAACTCGAGTTCCTGGCAGACGCGTTCCAGGTCTCCCGAGGGATCGTGCATATTTGGTTCTGGCACCTCGATCAAGTAAAGGCGTACCAGCGGGTTAACTTCGATATCATGCACTTCGGCCCGCTTGCGTACGACCTGCTTGTGCACTTGACTGTCCGGCGGCACATCGATCACCAGATCTCCGAGTATCCGGGTCGAGCAACTCAGTCGCCGACCCGGCTCAAGACTGTGAAGACGGCGGTACTCGACTTCATTTTCCCCCAGGCTGGACAGGTTCTCCGGCTTTGATTCGATACCGTGCTTGGCAAAGGACCCCTCGCTCAACACGACCTGGCAGCGACCACAGATCGCTCTGCCCCCACAGACCGAATCGATGTCTACGCCCAGTTCCTGGGCGGCCTGCAGGACAGTTGTGCCCGGTGGAAAACGGCCCCGTCGCCCCGATGGCGTGAACACGACGAGCAGTTCCCTTTCTGATGGTCCGGCTTGCTGTTGCACACCTTTAACGTCAGTCATATGGCCTAACCATCCGCGTCGGGGCTACGACACGGTTCATCTGGATGAATCGCGTAATAGTCCGAAGCGTCGTCAACGTAGATGTGCGACCCGATCTGAAGCCCGGTGGGCAACTCCAGACAACCGGCCGCGATTGACAAAGATGAAGACCCGTCCTGCTTCCAGAAAAGGCTGGAACCACACCGGCTGCAGAAACCCCTTTTTGCAACGGCCGAGGATCTGTACCAGCGCAGGTGATCCCGACCATGAATCGTCACTTCGTCATCCGGTGCTGCTGTAGCCGCCCACAGGTGACCGCTGTTGCGCCGGCATTGAGAGCAGTGGCAAACCAGGACCTCGCGAAGCTCGGCTTCTGTCTCGAACGTCACAGCGCCACAGAGACAACCACCTCGATGTCGTTCAGTACTCATTTCGACGTTCTGCGCCGGCGGCCTCGACGCTGTTCACGCGTAACAGCGGCACCCGCCGTCACCGGCTCTCGGTACTTTCGGATCCAGTGCAGGCAATCCGGGTCGTGCCCCATCATGACATCTGCTCCAAAAACGGCCTGCATCACTTCAGCGTGGATGGGATTGGTGATCGCCGAGGTCATCCCTGCGGCAATGGACATGGCGAGAAAAGCCGAGTTCAGTCCGTTGCGGTTGGGCAGCCCGAAGCTGATATTGGAAGCCCCACAGGTCGAATTAACCTTGAGTTCTTCGCGCAGCCTCCGAAGAATGTGAATCACCTGACGGCCTGCATCATTCAGCGCCCCTATGGGCATCACCAGCGGGTCGACGATCACATCGTGCCGCGGGATACCATGATCAGCAGCGCGCTCGACGATCTTTCTGGCGACGTCGAAGCGGATGTCCGGATCTTCAGAGATGCCGGTTTCGTCATTGGAAATCGCCACTACAGCTGCATCAAACTTCTTCACCAGCGGCAGAACACTTTCCAAGCGCTCCTCTTCACCGGTTACCGAATTGACCAGAGCCTTGCCCTGATAAACCGACAGACCCGCCTCCAGCGCCGCGACGATGGATGAGTCGATGGACAATGGTACGTCTGTGAGTCCCTGCACAAGCTGTATGCACTCGGCGAGAATCGCCGGCTCATCGGCAAGCGGAATTCCGGCATTTACATCGAGCATTTGGGCGCCAGCCGCAACCTGGGACAGAGCGTCGGACTCTACCCGGCTGTAATCCCCCTGCCGCATCTCCTCAGACAGCACCCTGCGACCTGTGGGGTTGATCCTCTCGCCGATAATACAGAACCGCTCGTCAAAGCCGATGCGAACTTCCCTGCTGGCAGAACTGACTACGGTTGTCGTCACTGGGTGTATCTCCGGGTCGAGATGGGGGGAACCGGTTCGGGGTTCAACGGTGTACGTCCGGCCAGAACGCCAGAGCCCTGTACGATTTCTCCGATCGACTGCTCCTGCCGGTAAGCCATGATATGCAGCCCGCTCACGCCCTCAATCTCACGAATCTCCTGCATCAGCTCAATGCAGATCGCAATTCCTTCGCGTCGCGCGTCCCGTGCGCTTTTCAGACGCGAAATCACGTTGTCCGGTATACAGACGCCGGGGACTTTCTTGCGGATCCAGACTGCAGCACGCTCTGACACCAGCGGACCGACACCAGCGAGAATAAAACAGTGCTCATGAAGCCCGAGATCGCAAACCTGCGACATATACTGGCGGAGCCTGGGTACATCAAAACAGTACTGTGTCTGGACGAACTGGGCACCCGCTTCGATTTTCTTCTTGAGACGGTAGGGACGGTAGTCCAGCGGCGGGGCATAAGGATTGGCAGCAGCGCCGACGAACACCTTAGGTGGTGAGGACAGTTTACGGTCACTCAGAAACCGGGAATCATCGCGCATACAAGACACCGTTTTGAGAAGAGACATACAGTCGAAGTCGAACACGGCCTTGGCATCGGGCTGATCTCCCACCTGCACGCCATCCCCGGTCAGGCACAGGATGTTAGTGACGCCCATTGCGGCAGCGCCAAGCACGTCACCTTGTATCGCGATCCGGTTTCGATCCCGGCACGAAATCTGCATCACGGTTGAGTACCCTGACCGGGTCAGTAGTGAACACACACCGACACTGGACATATGACAGTTGGCGCCTGAACCATCTGTCGCGTTGATCGCGTCCACGTGGCCATCAAAATGTGAAGCACGCTGATAGACGTCTGCTGGATCCGCCGAATCCGGGGGAGAAAGTTCCGCCGTCACGGCAAAGTCGCCTGCTCTCAAGACCCGCTCCAGCTGGCCTCCGGAAGAATATCCCGGCGCTGTGGAATCCGGGGACGGTCGAAGATGATCACCGGCCAGCGTCATTGATGAAGTCCCCTGCCCGGGGATCTGGAATTCTTTCCCAGACGAACCTCCCGCAACCACGAAGAGTGCCCACGCCGGGTGTTTTGCAAAGCTGCCTGTACCTTGAACATTCCGGAAGCGTTTCGCATATTCCTGGAGCCCGTCCAGGCATCGACCCAGACACAGCGCATGGCTGGTAAGACTTCGCAGCCACCATCTTCCCGCACGCCTCCGCAGGGTCCATTGCGAAGCTCCTTCGGGCAGTTCATCGGGCAAGACATGCCGCTGTCACCGAGCAGGCAAACCCCACACATGCGGCAATCGAACAGGATCTCCTTGACGCATTTTTCGACGATGCTGACGGGACGCTCGACTCGTTCATAGCCAACCATCGACCACAGCGGGTGCAGAAATTTGAGGACACCTTCAAACCATCGGTAGAGCAGTTCAAGCCGACGGGCATTGCGCACCGACCACCTTCGCACCACGTACACAATTTCCCCTCGGATGGGCCTCAGCTGTCTTCCTGACCGATGCCTTTGGCTCGAATCAGCGCCAGCAGATCTTCGTCTGAGTAACGCGCCTCCAGCAAATCTGCAGTTTCCCGGGCGGCTTCTTCCAGGTCATCTGAGCAAGTCGACGCCTCACGCCGCCATTCACTGAGATACGCATCACTGCTTCCTTTACCCGCCCGCATGGCTGCCCGGTCAATAGCTTCCTGAAAACGATGGCTCAGCTGAACCTTGCTGGTCGTCCGCCCTTTTTTTGCGATAACCTGTGAAGGGATATCCCGCCAGTAGACCGTAATCAGTTTGGCCATCACCTCAGACCTCCCGACTGAGGGGAATCTGCGAACCGCCCGATCTGTACAGCGAGCTGGCCATAGCCGGTTGACAGCTGCTCAAACGGCAGCTGCAGTCGATCCGCCGCTTGCCGGGCCTTCTCGACAAGTTCCGGTGAGCTCTTTTGAGAAAGGTATAACAGGCGGGAATAATTCCCGAAATAAGTGTCCCTGAGAGACGGATGACGATCAAGACCGAGATCCTTGATCACCAACCGATCAAAATGCCGGGCCAGAAAATCTGTAAGATAAAACGTTCCCGGTTCCGCACCCTGCAGACGGTCAAACACCGAAGAGCCGGCATAGAACTCATAACAATGTGCGCCATCCAGGCGTTGCACACCTTTTTGTTCCAACACTCGATCGAGCAGTCCTCCTGTCCCGCAGTCCGCGTAGGCCACGAAAATCTCGCTGTAGTGCGGTGCCTGAGCATCGATCTTGTCGCCCACCAGAGGTGGGATTTTTTCCGGTCGATTGTGGAGACTCGCGGGCAGGCACTGAACATCAATACTGCTCCAGCGATTCAATTCGATCACCTGCTGAATCTCACGGGCCAGGGCGCCACAGGCTATGATCAATCTTTTGTTAGTCTGCTTCACTCAATCCGTTCCTTTAGAACACCTAACAAATCTGCCCGCAGTAGATTCGTCAGGAAGCAATGTCGTCTGATGAATCCGTTGTCTCTCATTCTCTGCTTTAACGCAGGGTACTTCAGGCTGGCAAGGGTTCTCCGCGCCGCTCCGCGACCAGGCGTTTGGCTGTTTCAACAGCAACAGCCGCATCTCGACAATAGGCGTCAGCACCGATCGCCGTACCAAATTCCTCGTTTAATGGTGCACCGCCAACCAGGACGATATAGTCGTCTCGAATTCCCTGTTCAACCATCGTGTCAATAACGACCTTCATGTAAGGCATGGTGGTTGTCAGCAGGGCTGACATTCCGACTATATCGGGCTTATGCTCCTCGATCGCCTCGAGGTAGTTCTCGACGGGGTTGTTGATGCCTATGTTGTAGACCTCGAAACCCGCACCTTCCAGCATCATGCTGACCAGGTTCTTGCCAATATCATGGATATCACCCTTGACCGTTCCGATCACGACCGTACCGATTGCTGCAGCCCCGGTCTCTGCCAGCAGCGGGCGCAGAATCGCCATCCCGCCTTTCATCGCGTTGGCCGACATCAGTACTTCGGGGACGAACAATATGCCATCGCGAAAATCGATTCCGACGATGCGCATGCCTTCAACCAGCGCATCGGCCAGGAGCTTGTCTGGTGCCCAGCCACGCTCCAGCAGAATGTTGGTGCCTTCTTCGATCTCCTCTTTTAGACCATCGTAGAGATCGTCGTGCATCTGCTCAACGAGTTCTTCATCGGACAGGGAACGCAGGTCCAGTTCTTCTTCTTCGGTATCGGTCATGAGTTCGGGACTTTCCGGTAGAGAAGGTGAATGTTCACACGATTAATCGGTGCGGTAGATCAAAAACGCGCAGCAGCGTCGCGAAACTGGCATCGGACAACAGCAATATCCGTGTGTCCGGGCCACCCGGTTGAGAATCGGTAGGGCTGGATTCTAGCTGATCCTGTTCGACGACTGAATCTGACTACAGCACCACCTGTTACGCAGGCCAGTCCGTTCATTCTCAACCATTCTCCTGTAAGGGGAAGACAAAGCAACGTAGCGAATTTTAGATTCAGCCGGTATGAATATTGATATGGGGACGACATCGGACATCTGCTTTGCGACACCGGGCGGCTGGATACCAGAGCCGACCGTGGAGCCTGCGCTCACCGGGCTGCGGCTTGCTGACCCGACTTCAGTAGAATCGCAGAAAAATGCCAGAACGGACTTTGGGATCAAAGCAGGTCGATTTTGCCGGCATCACACGACCCAGGTCGGCGACTGCCATCAGGTCCACCATTGAGGTTGGAAAACAGGCGAACGCGACCTGCCAGCCTTCAGACAAACGCTGCCGCAGCCCTTCCAGGCCGGAATTACCGGTCACGTAGTCTAGACGGGCATCTGAGCGGCTGTTGGTGATACCCAGCAGCGGTTCCAGGATGAGGTTCTGCAGAAGAGACACATCGAGCTTGAGGACAGGGTCCTCGGGCACCGACTCCGGCCTTACCCTGAGCCTATAGACGGACTCCCCGACCAGCATCATAAACTCACCCGGCGACTGCGGCAGGCCGGCTTTTTGAGGGTCCGCCAGCGCTTCGACGGCGAAGTGCTCGCTGATGCTGTCGACCAGGCGCTGCAGGGACAGCCCGTTAAGGTCCCTGATACACCGATTGAACGCCAGGATTCTCAATTCACCGGCAGGAAATAGTGCCGCGAGGAAGTATTTCCAGGAGCCACTGCCGTGATCGTCGGCTTCTCCAGCCTGTCTGGAGAAATAACGACTGCTTGCGGCGGTTCTATGGTGGCCATCCGTCAAATAGGCTGATGAGACAGAGGAAAACCTGTTCTGCAGGGACTGAATCTCACCTTTGTCGGTGACGCGCCAGACCCACTGTCTGACCCCGTCATCGAGCAGAAAATCCAGTTCCGGGACGCGGCTGGTGATCTCTGACAGCTTCGCACTTATGGACGGGTTGTCCGCGTAAGCCAAGCAGACCGGGCTCGAACTTAACCCGACGACCTCAAGATACCGGGTGAGCCTGTCTTCATGATCCGGCCGGGTGTGCTCGTGGCGTCGGATCCGACCGGATTGGTACTCGTCGACTGGAACCTCTGCAACCACGCCCGTCTGGACATGATCTTCCGTCTGGAGGCGATAGACATAGACCGCGTCTTCTTCAAACTGTCGAAACGAGCCGTCGTCCAGTAAACCCTGCACGGTTGCCCGATTGCGCTGCAGCAGGGTTTCCGCCGACGGGCGGGCAGATTTGGGAAATTCCTCTTCCACCCGCATCGTATTGATGAAATTCGAAGGATTCTTGCTGCTGAAGGCGGCACGCTCGGCCGGCAGCATCGAATCGTAGGCTGGCGCTACGACTACCCCTGCACGATCTGCACTGACCAGGTAGGGTCTGAACGGGCGAATCTGTGTCACGCGGGTTTACCTGCCAACCGGCAATCGGTCAGACCGGATGACGTTCCCTGAAATCCACCATGAAGTCAGCCAGGGCCAGTACGCCGTCCCTGGGCATGGCGTTATAGATGCTGGCCCGACAGCCACCCACGCTGCGGTGCCCCTTGAGGTTCAGCATCTCCGCCGATTCTGCTTCTTCCAGAAAGCGCTTCTCGAGTTCCTCACTGGTCATCCGGAAAATCACATTCATTACCGAACGGGAACCCGCATCAACCGGGCAGAAAAAATAGCCGTCACTGCCGTCTATGGCGGAATAGAGAATTGCGGCTTTGGCCTCCGCTTCAGACGCTATCGTCTCAAGACCGCCTCGGGCATCCATCCAATTCAGGATCTTGCCCAGCATATAGATCGGAAACACAGGGGGCGTATTGAACATGGAATCTTTTTCGGCGTGAATGTCATAACGTAGGTAGCGACCGATGTCCCGGTTGCAGTATTCCAGAACCGAGTTCCGAACGAAGACCAGTGCCATACCCGCGGGGCCAAGGTTCTTCTGCAACCCGCCGTATACCAGATCAAAACGATCCCACGGGATGGGCCGGGACATGTAATCGGAGGACATATCACACACTAGGGGCACATCGACTGCTGGCCAGTCGACGTACCTGGTTCCACCTATGGTCTCATTGGAAGTGATGTGCAGATAGCAGGTATCGGGCTGCAGCTGCAGTTCTTCTGTTGCAGGCATCCGGGTGTAGTGGCAG
The DNA here is from genome assembly GCA_964512815.1 of uncultured Acidiferrobacteraceae bacterium. Taxonomy (GTDB): domain Bacteria; phylum Pseudomonadota; class Gammaproteobacteria; order Arenicellales; family UBA868; genus UBA9619. The sequence goes on along the minus strand of CAZEKE010000149.1, from coordinate 3,991 downwards.
TTCTGCCCATCCCAAGCCGTGTAGACCTCACCGTAGTACCGGGCATCGCTCATCGCACCCTGGGCCCAGCTTCCGGAATCGACGTAACCGGCGCGGGTTCCCTGCCGGAGCAGATTCATCGGGACCATCGAGAATTGCAGGGTCGCGCCCCCCTGCAGAAACAGAACCTGAAACTCGTCCGGAACCTGATACACCTTACGGCACATCGCCATAGCTTCCTGGTGGACTTGTTCAAAATGGCCGCCGCGGTGGCTCATTTCTATCAGCGCCATACCCGCACCGTGGTAATCGACGAATTCCGCCTGCGCCTCCTGCAGTACCTCCAGCGGCAAGGTCGATGGTCCAGCGCTGAAATTATGGATTCGACGAATCATGCTTGGTCTCCCGTCCTACTCCGTATCTGATCATTGCGGCATATTGACACAGTTTCTAATCTCACCGGCCGCAAAAGCGTCAATGACCTCGATCACGCCCTCGGCCACAGCCGCCTGGGCCTGCTCCGTCGACGCACCGATATGATGAGTGCCGTAAACATTGGGATGCCGGGCAAGCGCCGAAGAAAATTCAGATTTACCCGTCGCCGGCTCCTTGTCGTAAACGTCCAGTCCGGCTCGGATACCCTTTTCGTCCATCGCAGCTATGAGCGCCGCCTCGTCGATAATGTCGCCCCGGGACGTGTTGATGATAATCGTACCCGGCGCCATACGGGCCAGAAGATCCGCATTGATGATATCCCTTGTGTCAGGGAGTGAGGGCACGTGAAAACTCAGGATTTCGCAACGCTGTACCAGTTCTTCTAGCCCAGCTACACGCTTGATGCCACCTAAACGCATCAGGCGCTGGTGTGTTTCCTGCCAGCGACTCGGCTTGTCGATCACGTACAACTCCATCCCGAATGCGTTGGCCCGTTCGAGTACCGCCAACCCGATTGATCCCAACCCCATTACACCCATCCGGCAGCCCATCAGGCCGCGGGCTTTGCTGAAACGCGCCTTGTCCCAGTTACCAGCGCGCAGTTGAGTCACGTTATCCGGAATGCTCCGGTCTATCGCGATGATCAATCCCATCACCAGTTCTGCTACTGCGGCAGCATTGCGCCCCGGGACATTGCAGACATAGAGGTTCTTCTCGGCCGCCTCTGCCTTGTCGATCGTGTTGGTACCCGCCCCGGCCCGGATGATCATTTTCAGCAGACTGCCATTCGCAATCGTTTGAGCAGTTACGCGGGTGCTGCGGACTACCAGTACCTCGGTATCCGCGACGGCTTCGGGCAGGGAATCTCCGTCAAGCTCAGGACACAGCTGGCAGCTGTGCCCCCTCTCTTGAAGCAGATCAATCGAAGACGCTGGAAACTTGTCAGCGAACAGTATTTTCATTCACCCCTTTCCGGTTATTTGAGCCATTTTGCGCGACAAATCAATCAAACCCGATCCCCACGGCAAGGCAAATTGTCGATGACTGCCGGGGCAAAGAAAAGCCCCGGAACAGAGCTTGATGCGTTGCCGGACCGTCACGGGTCGCAGCAGGATAATGCCGTGCGGCAGGCACCGTCCGGCCGACCCGAACCATTGCGGCTGCGGAAACCGAGGGCAACTGTCGAGTGAACTGGCGGGGTTGGGGTTTCCGGATCAGAGGGCCGGGGTTATCAGGAAAGAATAACCACCAGGCTACTTGATCTCGAGCAGTTCAATCTCGAACAGCAGGGTCTGATTGGGCCCGATCAGCCCGCCGGCACCGGCTTTTCCATAAGCAAGTTCCGGTGGAATGACCACCTCCCAAAGCGCGCCTTCACCCATCAGCTGCAGAATTTCCTGCCAGCCGGGGATAATGCCAGCGAGGCTGAAGGTGGCCGGCTGACCGCGCTTGTGGGAGCTGTCGAACTCGGAGCCGTCCGGCAAGGTACCACGATAATGAACGACCACAGTGGCCTCCGGTTTGGGTCTTTGCCCTGTGCCTTCCTTGATTACCCGGTAAAGGAGTCCGCTTTCTGTTTTTACGACACCGTCCCTGGCAGAATATTCAGCACGAAACCGATCCCCAGACTCGCCGTTCGAACCCGCTGCCTCATTCATCCTTTCTATCTCCTGTTCTTCCTTTGCCGTGATCGCCGCCATCATTTCTTCTTCGCTGAGTGCCAGACCCCTGCCTGCCAGGACATCAGCAATACCACGGGCAAACGCATCGGCATCGATCACCACGCCTTCGGCATTGATCTGTTGCGCGATCTGGTTGCCGATCTGGTAGCCCAACGCGTAACTGTACTTCTGCTGGTCCGTCTCAAGAGGACTTTCATCCGCCTGTAAAGGGGATATCAGAACCAAGCCGGCCAACAAAGCAAACACTGTACTCATCATCTTCATAAGATCCACCTAATCTCGAATAAGGTCATCCCAGGGTGCCGGGGCTTCCTGTTTCACGAAGCGTGATCAGGTCCAGCACCAGTCTCACCGGTAATCCCCTGCACCTCCAAGGTGACATGGGCGACCCGGGGACACAGTTCGCGCAGGCGGGATTCTACCTCGTCTATGATCTTTTCTGTGCGTTCCAGGGTTGCCTTCACCGCTGCCCGGCCAGCCAGTTCGTCGACCAGCTGCTCTTCGACTCGCTGTTCGGCAGGAACAGCGCTTAGCAGGGCCTGGTGATATTTTTCGATGGTCTTGTGCAGTCCTGCAAACACCGTTTCCGCTCGAAGCTCGATTTCACCAACCAGAACCGTGTTCTTCTCGTCGATGACAATGCTACGGACATCATGGAACCTCTCGATCTCGGGATGTTCTCCGGCAGCGGTCGCAAAAGCTCGCTCTGCATCCCGATCGCGGATATCACTCAAGAACCGCATGTTGATCATCCCCAGAAATACGGCCGTCAGACCAAGCAGTAGTGCAATCACCACCGAGAAAGCGATGTCCCACACCACGGCACCGGTCAATTCACTCAGAGTGATTCCGAGTGCTGCCAGGACCACCCCAGCCACTGCCACCGCGTCCTCAAGCAAAACCGCAATCAGGGTCGGATCATCGATCTGCCGAAAGTAAGCCGTTGGCTGCTTGTATCCTTTGGACCTTGCCCTGGCACAGAACTCCCGCCAGGCAAGCCGAAGTACCCAGATCTCAATGACAAACGCCACAAAAAGCACTGCCCCGGACAGCCACACCGGATTCACATTTTGGAAGACACTGAACGGGATCGTTGCCGTCACAGACGGCTCAGACGATTCGTGCCAGGAGTGCCACGCATGTGCCAGACCCAGTCCGCTGCCGATTGAAAAAAGACCGATTGCACTCCAGAGATTCCACAGATATTTCTTCTGACCATGACCAAAGGCATACCGTCCGTCTGCCGGTGCGCTGCCCGCTTTGAGTCCGATCAGAAGAAACAACTGGTTGGTCGTATCCATCAGGCTGTGAATCGCCTCGTTCATCATCGCTGCTGAATGGGTGATCACGGCGGCACCGAACTTCAGAACCGTCAATACGGCATTGCCGATGATCGCAGCGAGCACAACGTTTTTTGAGCCTGTTGCCATCGGGTTGAACTAGAGCCTCGCCTTCAAATCGCTTGCGTCTGTGTTGCTGTCGTATGCAGTGCGGGAATGACCACAGTATACTGGGTGACTTGCGTCTGCCTGCGGACCCGAACAGATAGAGAACCATTGCCGATGCCCATCGAACAGAAACTCCTGGACATACTCTGCTGCCCGGTAACCAAGCAACCGGTCTTTCCGCTCACCGAGGCAGACCTTGCCCTCGTCAATGACGCCATTGCGGCTGGCAAGGTCTGTCAAGTCGACGACAGCCCTGTCGAAACGCCGCTTACAGAAGGATTGATCACCAGGAACAGGCAGCACATCTATCGAATAGATGACGGAATTCCCGTGATGCTGGAGGACGAGAGCATTCTGGGTGACCAGATTCAAGGGCTCTAGGCAGCGGCCTATTCATTCCACCACGGGGTCTACCTGTACGCTCAGCCCGCCTGGTAATGGTCCATC
>CAZEKE010000148.1:0-28424 GCA_964512815.1 uncultured Acidiferrobacteraceae bacterium | reverse complement strand
GCATCAAGGTCTCGGCCACGAATCGACCGCCATACAGGCCAAAGTGTCCGGTTTCGTCCGGGCCGCTGCGATAGGATTCGAGGATATTGGCGTTGTTTGCCATGAATATCGCCTTGGGTTGAGTCGGCTTGGTCGTGATGGGCTATAGTGTATCAGCCCAGGGTCATTGTCGGGCTTTATGGTTACTGTCAGTCTTTCCGGTACCAATCTGCTCGTGGTCTCTTGCGTACCCTGGTTTGGATTGTGAATAGAGTGTTCGAAAATACACTGGTCCTGTAAATGGGGTGGGCTATCAATGTTACCGAGATCCGATCTAAAGACCGCGAATTTGGGGAAGTCGACATGAACCGCCTGGCCCTGTGCGTCGAGTATGACGGCAGTGCATTTCATGGATGGCAGGTACAGAAAGACACAAAGACGGTTCAGGGAGTTCTAGAGAATGCGTTGAGCAAGGTTGCGGACGAGTCGATTCGAGTCGTGACCGCAGGAAGGACAGACACCGGTGTACACGCAACCGGCCAGGTGGCGCACTTTCAGACCACTTGTCTTCGTTCCAGCGACGCCTGGCTCCGAGGTACCAATACCTGTCTTGATCGTTCTGTCGCCGTACTCTGGGTAAAACAGGTGCCCGATTCTTTTCATGCCCGATTCTCAGCTCTTTCAAGGGCCTATCGCTATGTGGTCTTAAACCGGAAGGTGAGGCCGACTTTCTTGAAGTCCCGGGTCACATGGGATCATCGGCCTTTAGACATCGATCGTATGCGAGCAGCCAGCCGCTTTCTATTAGGTTCCCATGACTTTAACGCCTATAGAGCAGCGGCCTGTCAAGCCAAGCAGTCTGTACGCCTGATTAAATTATTGGATATCTACAGGCAAGGAGACTGGATCTGGATCGACATAGATGCTGATGGATTTTTGCACCATATGGTGAGAAATATCGTTGGGGTGCTTTCCACGATTGGTGCGGGCGAAGCAGAGCCCGAGTGGGCCAGGGCGGTATTGAACTCCCGGGACCGGAAACTAGGTGGTGTAACCGCCCCACCTGACGGACTCTATTTTCGTCAGGTGACCTATCCCGTCGAATTCGATCTGCCATCATCTCCTCCTGCATGCCGCTTTTGGTAAAATTGTGTATTCCAGGGGCACGTCGTTCTATCCACAGAAAAGAGGGGCTCGATATCTTTCTGAGATCGTGCCAGAGTTGAGACCGTGCGAACTAGAATAAAAATATGTGGTATCACCCGCCCCGAGGATGCAGCGGCAGCGGTTACCGCTGGTGCCGATGCTGTCGGCCTGGTGTTTTATCCACCCAGTCCCAGATCAGTTGATGTGAATATGGCTGGGAACATTGCCGAAGGCCTGCCGGCATTCACCACAATCGTGGCTCTATTTGTTGATCCGGATGTGGATGAAGTCAGATCAGTGCTCAGTAAAGTTCGGGTGAGTCTGATCCAGTTTCATGGTGACGAAAACGATGAGTTCTGTGCGGACTTTTCTGTTCCTTACATTAAAGCGCTGCGCATGTCCGATGATGCGGATCCCGCTCAGTATGCAACACGCTATCCGAATGCACTCGGTTTGTTGCTGGATGGATATGCAGTTGATCGATATGGTGGCACCGGTGCACAGTTTCTGTGGCAAAGGGCGCGGTCCTGCCAGGACAAACCAGTAATCATTGCCGGTGGGCTCAACTCTGGCAATGTATCTGAAGCCCTCCGGAAGTCCGGTGCTTTTGCAGTGGATATCTCCAGCGGTGTCGAACGACAACCGGGTATCAAAGATCATGACAAGATAAGTGCGCTGTGTGCCGCGGTTGTAGAGCATGACAGGAACTCATTGAACGGCGGTCACGGGTGAATCAGTGAACTGGTTTGACCGCCTGATTCCGCCGAAAGTCAAGGCGCGGAGCGGGCTAGGAAAGCGCAGCGTCCCGGAAGGATTGTGGCACAAGTGTGATGCCTGCAATGCGGTTTTATATGGTACCGAACTGGAGCGGAATCACCAGGTGTGCCCCAAATGCAGTCATCACATGCGTTTGGGTGCGAGGGACCGATTGAAGAGTGTACTGGATGAAGATGACTTCACCGAAATCGGAGCCGACTTGCGTTCGATAGACTCACTCCGTTTCCGGGATACTAAGCGGTATCGAGATAGGCTCAATGAGGCTCGGAAAAACAGCCTTGAAACCGAGGCATTACTCGTCGGTCAAGGAAATATACTGAGTATTCCGGTGGTAGCGGCAGCCTTTGAATTTCGATACATGGGGGGATCGATGGGGTCAGTCGTGGGTGAGCGCTTCGTTCTTGGGGTTGAGAGGGCGCTCGAGTTCGAATCTCCATTTATTTGCTTCAGCGCCAGCGGTGGTGCTCGCATGCAGGAAGCATTGTTTTCTCTGTTGCAGATGGCTAAAACTACTGCGGTGCTGAATCGACTCAGGGCTGCAGGGCTACCGTATATTTCGGTCCTGACTGATCCGACAATGGGAGGTGTGTCCGCGAGTATTGGGATGCTTGGGGACATCATTATTGCCGAGCCAAACGCTCTGATTGGTTTTGCAGGTCCAAGGGTCATCGAACAGACTGTGCACGAGACGCTTCCGGACGGGTTTCAGCGGGCTGAATTCCTGCTTGAACATGGCGCAATCGATATGGTCGTTGAGCGCCCTAGACTTCCCGTGACCATCGCAAGTCTTCTCGGCACCTTGGGCGTCGAATCAATCCAGCCGGCGGAGGGTGAGTTGCTTTTCTCGCCATAACTCCAGGTACCAAAACAGTGAAGCCGGACATTCTCCCGGCTCGTTAAGAAGAAGGTCAGATTTGTCACGCACTGACAAAAGCCTAAATGACTGGTTGGAGTACATCCAGTCAATTCATCGTCGTACCATAGATCTGCACCTTGACCGGGTTCGGCGGGTGCTGCACCGAATGTCTTACGTCCGGCCGAATTGGGTCGTTACAGTAGGGGGAACCAATGGCAAGGGCTCTACTATTGCGGTGTTGGAATCGATTTACCGGCAGGCAGGATACCGGGTTGGTGCCTACACATCCCCCCATCTTGTCAGCTACTGTGAAAGATTCAGAATCGATGGTGAAGATGTAGATGAATCGCACCTGTTGGCAGCGTTTTCAAAAGTAGAAAAAGCCCGTTCTGATATTTCCCTGACGTACTTTGAATACACCACTCTAGTGGCGCTTAGCCTGTTTCAAAGTGCACGAATTGATCTCGCACTGCTTGAGGTTGGGCTTGGAGGACGGGCAGACGCCGTGAATGCAATCACCCCGAATATCGCATGCATTACATCTATCGCACTGGACCATGAGGCCTGGCTCGGTAACAACCGTGAGCTGATTGGTCGTGAAAAAGCCGGCATCATGCGGTTCCGCGGCCGGGTCGTGGTAAACGATCCCGATCCACCGTGTTCAATCCACGACCGGTCATCTTTGCTGTGTTGTCAACTTCGTCGGGTGGGCGCGGATTACACGTATGCCACCGCTATGCAGGAATGGTCCTGGCAAGCCAATACCGACTCCTGGGTAGACGGTAGATCCTACGGGCACCTGCCGTTACCGAATATTCCTGGTCCCCTGAAAGAGCACCACGCAGCTGCGGCTCTGGCGGTTATCGAATCGATGCAGGCGGAGCTTTCGGTTTCTGAGAAATCCATACGAACGGGCTTGATGGGGATCCGGTTGCAGGGACGAACCCAGGTATTCGAGGGTACGGTCGAACGGGTTCTGGACGTTGCCCATAATCCCGCCGCTGTGAAAAATCTTGTTGCCTATCTTGAGCAGCGCCCGTCAGTGGTCCAGGCTCATGCGGTCTTTTCCATGCTCATGGATAAAGATATCGCCTCTGTTGTCAAGGTTATTGATCCCGTTATCGACTGCTGGCACCTATCGGAACTGGAAGGGGACAGGGCGGTGCCAATAGGGGAATTACAAGATGCTGTTACAACCTACGGTTCGGGAGCAGTGTTCCGTTATTCTGACCCTATCTCGGCCTATAGAGGCGCTTTGGGTCATGCAAAACCAGGTGAACGATTGGTCGTCTTCGGATCATTTCAACTGGTCGGTGCTATACTTTCAATTACCGATTCGGACTCCCGTACCGGCTTGAATGGCTGAGTCTACCGATCAAGCTTTCGTTCTGAAGCACAGGCTGGTTGGCACAGCGGTGCTTGTTCTGATGGGGATAATCTTTCTGCCGAGGGTTTTAACCGAGACTCACCGTACAGTCGCCGCCCCAACAGAGAATAGAAGAGCCGACCTGCCTGAACTACACCGGAGTTTTGTCTCCCGTATTGAACCGGTCAGCAAAGATGTAGCCCGTTCCGCTCAGGCGAGTCAGCACATTACGACGGCGGCCAGTAACAACAACGTGCACGTTCCGACAGCGGTTGACCCGAAGCCCGGATCAGAGAGCACCTTGGAGGTGGACGGTCAGCAGGCGGGTTGGGTTGTCAGGGTGGGGGTTTTCAATGACGATGACAACGTCCAGAGACGGGTAAGCCTACTGTCGGATAACGGTTTCGATGTGAAGTCAGAAGAGGCAGAGTTGTCTGGAAAAACTGTTATAAGACTCTTCTTGGGTCCATACCATAGCCAGGCCGAGGCAGATCGGGAACATGCCAGAGTGATGATGGTGATCAACGATCGCGCCTTTGTTGTTCACCGGCCGTAAGACACAGTCATCACGCGGTCGAAGAACAGAGAGCAATCCGACTTGTCTGACTTACCAGACCTGGACCAGGTAGCCTGGCTGGACATTGTTTTTCTGCTTACGATACTTTTGTCAATGGGGTTGGGCCTGGTGCGCGGCTTGCTCAGAGAAGTATTGTCTGTCGGTTCATGGATTGTTTCCGCTTGGCTCGCCTTTCTGTATGGAGACAACCTGGCCAGCGTTCTGACTCCTTGGCTAGAATCAGAGAAGCTCAGTCTCCTTATCAGCATAGTAGTTATTTTTCTGGTTACCCTTGTCGGCCTGTCGCTGACTGGTGGCCTGATCCTAAAACTATTTCGTGTTTCGGGTCTCACAGGTCTGGATCGTTCGCTTGGTGGGCTGTTCGGATTGATACGAGGTATTGTCATCATCACGATTGTGCTTTTTGTCGCAGGATTTACACCAGCGCCACAACAGGCTTGGTTCCGCGGATCGTCTATCGTGCCTTTTTTCCAGACACCGCTGCATTTACTGGAACTCGGTATAAGCAAAAAATTGAGCCTGGGCCTACTACCCAGGACATTGCCCGGGTTAGACTCAAACCAGGGACAGTAGAAACAAACGGGAGGCGGCAGGCGACAGTGTGCGGAATTGTTGGCATTCTAGGCGGTGCATCGGTGAATCAGGCCATTTATGAAGCACTGACAGTGATTCAGCACAGAGGCCAGGACGCTGCCGGCATTATGACGTGTGATGGTTTGCGAGTTCACCTTAGGAAAGACAATGGCCTCGTACGCGACGTTTTTCAGTCCCGGCATATGGCTCAATTGGTTGGCGGGATGGGTATTGGCCATGTCCGCTATCCAACCGCCGGTTGTGATTCACAGGCTGAAGCCCAGCCTTTGTACGTGAATTCCCCGTTCGGTCTTGCACTGGGACACAACGGTAATCTGACGAACGCAGAATCGCTCAGCCAAGAACTGTTCAGACAGGACCTTCGTCAGCTGAATACGACTTCTGATTCGGAAGTGCTGCTCAATGTATTGGCTCATGAGCTCAAAGAGGTAATGGGAGACGCCAAACTTAAGTTGGAACCAGAGGATCTGTTTTCTGCTTTGCGTGGTGTTTACAGTCGGTGCCGAGGTGCTTATGCGGTGATCGCAATGATTGTTGGTTATGGACTTGTTGCATTTCGTGATCCGAACGGCATTCGACCGCTAATAGTCGGAGAGAAAATGGTAGACGGTAGGACCTCCGTGATGATCGCATCCGAAAGTGTTGCGCTGGATGTTTTGGGTTACCGAATTGTTGGTGATGTCGGCGCCGGTGAAGCGATATTTGTGGATATGAAAGGCCAACTGCATCGGCGCCTTTGCTCAGATGACATAGATCATACTCCCTGTATTTTCGAATACGTTTATTTTGCTCGTCCGGATTCAATAATTGATGATATTGCCGTATACAAAAGCCGATTGCGGATGGGGGAAAAACTCGGCAGGTCTATTCTGCGTGAATGGCCTGACCAGGATATTGACACGGTGGTCCCTATACCTGATACCAGCAGAACATCTGCTCTACAGCTGGCCAACGTATTGGGTGTCAAGTACCGAGAAGGCTTTATCAAAAACCGTTATATCGGACGCACATTTATCATGCCTGGGCAGGCAGAACGTCGAAAGTCTGTACGTCAGAAATTGAATGCAATAGACCTGGAACTGCGGGGTAAAAACGTGCTACTGGTGGATGACTCGATTGTCCGCGGCACTACATCCCGCCAGATAATTCAGATGGCCCGAGAGGCTGGTGCGCGTAGGGGCTATTTTGCTTCAGCCGCACCACCGGTTCGGCATCCAAATGTCTACGGTATAGATATGCCGGTTGCCAGCGAATTGGTTGCGAACGAAAGGAGTACCGAGCAGGTTTGTCAGGAGATCGGGGCCGACCGGTTGATTTACCAGGAACTTTCGGACCTGATTGATGCCGTCCGCGAAGGGAACCCTGATATCTTGCATTTCGATACGTCGTGTTTTGACGGTCGGTATGTGACAGGAGATGTCACTCCCGGGTTTCTTCAAAGCCTGGCGGATCTGCGTGGTGACGCCAGTCGTGTCCGGCAACCAAGTGACTTGGATTCAACCGATCTGAGCGTATATCACTGAGTCACCTCGATCTCCCGGCAGGAGCCTGCATGGTGGAGGGTCAGGCGGCCTGCAGCCAGTTCAGCATAGCTGGGTCCTTGTGACCAATCACCAAGGACAACGCGAAATGCGGGTGTGCCGTCGGAGCGATGTGTTCTGTGAATATCGGGCCTATGCGTGTGTCCGTGTATCATCAATGGGACCGCGGCTTTGTCCAGTTCATCGGTGATGGCCTGGTCATTGACATCCATAATGTCCATGGACTTAATTGATTTACCCTGTTCACTTCGATAGCGCACCTGTAGGGCAAGTTGGTTTCTATCAAAAATTGATTTATCCAAAAAAGTCCTCTGCCAGTCGAGTGACCGAACCATCTTGCGGAATTTCTGATGTTCGATATCGTCCGTGCAAAGACTGTCGCCATGCAGCAATAGGGCACGAAGTTCACCCTCATTCAGAAAATGGGGTTCCTCGAGAAGTTGGCAACCCGTCCTGCTGCAGAAGGCCTCGCCCAGTAGAAAGTCTCGGTTCCCACGCATCAGGAAGGTTTCAATTCCGGCATCGGAAATCTGTTTCAATAAATGTTCTACAGGGGTTTGACTCAGATAACTTGAAGAGTCATCACCCAGCCAGTATTCAAATAGGTCTCCGAGTACGTACAGTCGTTTCGTGTTTTCTGGCAGCAGATTTTCCAGAAAAAACTCAAAATGACCCATCAACTCTCTGTCATTGGGTGACAGGTGAAGGTCAGAGATAAAGACTGTGCTCACGCGCCGTTTATGTTGTGAAGATAAGTGAGTGTACTATGCAGATTACGATCTGGTCATTTAGTGAAGGCTTCGGCGGAGAGTCTAAGGAATCCGGTATTTGTCGCAATGAGTGAGCCTCGCATGACCACTGGCCATTGTCCAGGACTAGACGACGAGTGGAATACCACAGGGAGTACAGTCGCCCTAGCGACGCATCCGCGCCTGGTTCTGAATCTAAAGAAAGAATTTACAGGGACTCCAGCGTAAAGCTATACTTTAACGTTTTCGGTAAATCGATTGAAACTAGGGGAAAAACCGAGTTTCAGTGGCATAGAGGAATAGGAACAACTAGTGAAACTGACCGGCGCTGAGATCGTGGTGACAAGCCTGAAGGATGAAGGCGTAAGGCATATTTTTGGTTACCCTGGGGGGGCCGCTCTCCATATATACGATGCTCTCTACAAACAGGACGCTGTACAACACGTGTTGGTGCGTCACGAGCAGGGTGCCACCCATGCGGCCGATGGCTATGCCCGAGCTTCGGGGAAGCCGGGTGTTGTCCTCGTCACCTCCGGCCCCGGTGTGACCAACGCCGTGACGGGTATTGCGACAGCCTTTATGGACTCAATACCAATGGTGATATTGACCGCACAGGTTCCAACAGGGTTGATCGGGGATGACGCGTTTCAGGAAGTGGATACTGTTGGAATCACACGGCCCTGTGTGAAACACAATTTTCTGGTGAAACGAGTTGAAGATCTTGCCGTGACTATCAAGAAAGCTTTTTACATCGCCAGTAGCGGCCGGCCGGGACCCGTAGTGATTGACATTCCCAAAGACATAACAGCTGAGACGACCGACTACAATTATCCACAAACCGTTGATATTCGATCTTACGCTCCGGTCTGCGAGGGGCATCCTAAGCAAATTTCCCGAGCAGTTGATCTTTTGCTGAATTCCGATCGACCGTGCATTTACACCGGAGGTGGAATTATTCAGGGCGGTGCAGAAAAAGAATTGACCTCACTGGTCAGGACTTTGGGGTTTCCCTGTACGAATACGCTCTTGGGACTCGGCGGATATCCATCCAGTGACCCGCTTTTTCTGGGAATGCTCGGGATGCACGGGACCTATGAGGCCAACATGGCCATGTACGAGTGTGATGTGATGCTTGCCGTAGGGGTCCGGTTTGACGATCGTGTGACAGGGGACCTTAAGAAGTTCTCACCGAACTCAAGGATTATTCACGTGGATGTTGATCCGTCTTCTATAGGAAAGAATGTGGATGTCGAGGTGCCGATTGTTGGTGAAGCGGGTCCTGTTTTGGCGGCCATGTTGGAAAGGATAAGATCTCTCAAGGGAGACGACAAACCCGTTGCAATTCCTAAATGGTGGGAAAAAATCGATCACTGGCGGTCTTACAGATCGCTGGACTATGACCGTCAGAGCGATCTCATCAAGCCGCAGTTTGTGATTGAAAGTCTCTATAAAGTGACCAAAGGAGATGCCTACGTGGCTTCGGATGTCGGACAGCATCAGATGTGGGCAGCTCAGTACTACGGTTTTGACAGTACACGCCGATGGATAAATTCTGGCGGCCTTGGAACGATGGGATTCGGGTTGCCGGCTGCCATGGGTGTTCAGCTGGCCTATCCCGACTCAGATGTAGCCTGCGTTACGGGTGAAGCAAGCATAATCATGTGTATTCAGGAGCTTTCGACCTGCAAGCAGTACGATCTCCCCATCAAGATAATCAACCTGAACAACCGGTACATGGGTATGGTCCGGCAGTGGCAGGAATTCTTTTATGACAGAAGGTACTCACATTCCTATATGGATGCATTGCCTGATTTCGTAAATCTGGCTGAAAGTTTCGGTCATTCAGGTATTCGTGTGGACGCTCCTGGAGATGTGGAACCAGCCCTCAAGGAAGCTTTCGGGCAAAAAGACCAGTTGATTTTTCTCGACTTCATTACGGATCAGTCCGAGAACGTCTATCCGATGATCGCGTCTGGTGCCGGGCATAACGAAATGCACCTTAATCCGTCTCCCAGTGGCGAAGTCCCCTTAGAGCGTGAACTGGCTTAGGATATGAGAAGAATCATCTCACTTCTGGTAGAGAATGAGGCTGGCGCACTATCGAGGATTGCAGGTCTGTTTTCGGCAAGGGGCTATAACATCGAATCTCTGACAGTAGCGCCAACCGAGGATGAGACTCTGTCCCGCATGACAATCGTCACTCATGGCTCAGATCAGATTATCGAACAGATTACCAAGCAGTTGAACAAACTTATCGATGTGGTTCGACTTGTAGACTTAACGGAAGGTCGTCACATTGAGCGAGAGTTGATGCTCCTTAAGGTTGTTGCCGAGCGTGACTATCGTGAGGAAATTAAACGCCTGAGCGATATTTTCCGTGGTCGGATTGTGGATGTTACAGATAAGACCTATACCATAGAAATCACAGGACCCGTGGGCAAGCTAGATGCGTTCATAGAGGCTCTTGGGGATGCAGATGTCATAGAAGTCGTGCGTTCCGGGGTGTCAGGAATCGCCAGGGGCGAACGTTCGCTGCGGCTTTAGTGCAAATGAGCGGAAACGCCTATCTAATGAAACCGAAAAGGAGTGCTGCAGATGCAAATCTTTTACGATAGTGATGCCGATCAAGGCGTTATCCAGAGCAGAAAAGTCGCCGTAATCGGTTACGGTTCCCAGGGCCATGCTCACGCAAACAACCTGCGCGATTGCGGGGTTGACGTCGTGGTGGGCTTGCGGGAAGGTTCGGCTTCACGAGACAAGGCCGAAAAAGCGGGTCTTGCGGTAGCCGACGTTCCAGAAGCGGTTGATGGGGCCGATGTGGTGATGGTGCTTGTTCCGGATGAGTTGCAGGCCGATGTTTATCAAGCCGAAATACGGCAGAACCTGAAAGCGGGTGCAGCACTCGCTTTTGCACACGGGTTTAGCATTCACTTCGGGTTTATTGAGCCTGCCCAGGATGTGGATGTCATAATGATCGCCCCGAAGGGCCCCGGGCATCTGGTCCGTTCAACCTATGTTGAGGGGGGCGGGGTGCCATGCTTAATCGCGGTTAAGCAGGATGCCTCAGGTCAGGCCCGCGATGTCGCTCTGTCATATGCCTGTGCGATAGGGGGTGGACGAGCCGGTGTGATAGAGACCACGTATAAAGAAGAAACAGAAACCGACTTGTTCGGGGAGCAAACGGTTCTGTGTGGAGGTATTACTTCCCTGATTCAGGCCGGATATGAAACTCTGGTAGAGGCTGGCTATGCCCCTGAAATGGCCTATTTCGAATGCCTCCATGAGACCAAGCTGATAGTTGATTTGATCTATGAAGGTGGTATCGCCAACATGCGCTACTCCGTCTCCAATACGGCGGAATATGGCGACGTCACCCGCGGGCCCCGGATTGTCAGTGAGAAGACCCGAGAGGAAATGAAGAGGGTGCTGGCACAGATCCAGTCGGGGGAGTTCGCTGAAGAGTGGATGAATGAGAGCCGTTCCGGTGGCAGGAAGTTTCAGGATCTTCGGGCCAAGGGCCAGGACCATCCCATTGAGGAAGTCGGTGAAAGACTCCGGTCGATGATGCCGTGGATCCAGAAATGGAAACTGGTCGACAAAAGCGGCAACTAAGTTGACATTGCTGTACCGCTATCTTCTGCCAAGGTCCGTTTAACGGATGGACTCTTCGGTGATCGCGAGGGAGGGTTGGTCAAGAATTGCCCTGATACTGGTCGGGGCAATAGTCATTCACTATTTGGCGGGCTGGGCCTGGGCCTTGCCGCTGTGGCTGTTGCTCGTGCTAGTCGTCCAGTTCTTCCGTGATCCCCATCGATCAATACCTCAGCAGGCAGGTGCCGTTGTCTCACCCGCACACGGTAAAGTCGTTTCAATAGAAACCACCCAGGACCCTTATCTCGCCCGCCAAGCGGTCAAAGTAAGCATATTCATGAATATTTTCTCGGTCCATTCGAACCGAACCCCGGTAGGTGGGAGAGTGATCGAAAGGTGGTATAACAAGGGAAAATTCCTAAACGCTGCCCTCGATAAAGCATCTAACTTTAACGAACGTTCAGCTATTCAAATACGTACACCGGCAGGTTGGGACGTTACCAGTGTTCAAATTGCCGGTCTGGTCGCTCGCAGAATCCTGTCGTATCTTACGGTCGGTCAATCGGTTGAACGCGGAGAGCGTTACGGCTTTATTCGCTTTGGTTCACGTGTAGACGTTTACTTGCCGGAAGGAAGTCGTATCGTCGCTCGTCTGGGGAAGTGGGTTAATTCTGGCAGTGATATTATTGCCTACCTTCCGGAGTCAGATTCACGATCGTGACTAACACAGGGAAAATCAGACGGCTTGAGAGAGGAGACCGGAGTCGGAAAGGTATCTACATCCTGCCGAATCTCTTTACAACGGGAAGTTTATTCGCTGCTTTCTATGCAATAGTCCAGGCAACTGTCGGCAACTTCGAGCACTCCGCAGTCGCGATCATAGTCGCAGCGGTTCTGGACAGTCTCGATGGCCGCGTTGCCAGAATGACAAATACGGTCAGTGACTTTGGCAAGGAATATGACAGCCTTGTCGATCTGGTGGCGTTCGGTTTGGCACCAGCATTGGTATTTTACGAATGGGGACTGAAGGATCTGGGTAAAATAGGCTGGTTGACGGCCTTTATTTATGTTGCGGCAACCGCTCTTCGGCTCGCGCGGTTCAATACACAGGACAACAAGAGCAATCGTTATTTTCAGGGTCTGCCGTGTCCCGCCGCGGCCGTGGTAGCAGCCAGTGTGTTATGGTCTCTTCCCAGTCAGTCCTTGGGGGGGCAGGGCATTGTATGGGCGAATCTTTTTCTGGTAGTGCTACTTTCATTGGCGATGGTCAGCTCCCTACCTTATCGGAGTTTCAAGGATCTTGACCTTAAGAATCGGGTACCGTTCGTATCACTGCTGATTCTGGTTTTTGTTTTTGTTCTCATATCTTTCGATCCGCCCCGAGTACTGCTACTGCTTTCCGCCGGCTTTCTGGTTTCTGGTCCTGTTGCCTGGCTTTATTTCAGGCGAAGCGGGAAATCGGTTTTCTCGGTAGATAGCCCCGGTTTGGAGGAAGACGGCGTGCCAGAGAGTGTTAATGAAGTAGGAGTTGATAAAATCTGACCCCGGGTTATACTCATTCCATATAGGCTGGCCAGTTAACCTCTCTCGGACCACCATGCCAATCATCACTGAATCTTACTCAGCCGTTACGCACAAAGACCGAACGTGCGTGTCGGTCGGTCGGAATCTGTCCCTGAATCTGCTGCTGCGCCGCTAGGCGCGCATACCTTCTTTCAATTAAACAAACCTGCCTCTGCATAAGCCAAACGGCAATGCCGTTTTCTAGACCGAGGTTCGGTGTGCAACTCCCGAGAAACGCACCACAACTGCGTGAAATTTGGGATGCGGTTTAATGTTGAATTCAACGAGGTCCAAAATGGAAGACCGATTGATTGTATTTGATACGACACTTCGCGACGGTGAGCAGAGTCCCGGTGCTTCAATGACTGCGGAGGAAAAGATACGCATCGCCCGACAGCTCGAGCGGCTAAAAGTAGATGTTATAGAGGCCGGATTCCCTGCAGCCAGCCCAGGGGATTTCGACGCGGTCGAGAGGATTGCCAACACCGTTCGGGAGAGTGTGATCTGCGGATTGGCCAGAGCAAACGCCAGAGACGTTGGGTTGGCCGCAGATGCGCTTAGGCCCGCTGCCCAGCCGAGAATTCACACTTTTATTGCCACATCTCCCATACACATGAGGGAGAAATTGAGAATGTCTCCCAGCGAAGTCCTGGAGCAGGCGGTACTGTCGGTCAAGCAGGCTCGTAACAGCACTGATGATGTTGAATTCTCACCTGAAGACGCAGGACGCTCTGAACCGGATTTTCTGTGCAGAATCCTGGAGGCAGTTATCGACGCCGGGGCCACGACAATCAATATCCCGGACACAGTCGGATACACGATACCAAGCCAGTTTGGGGAACTGATACGCAGTCTGATAAATCGAATTCCGAACGCTGACCATGTTGTGTTTTCTGTTCATTGCCATAATGACCTCGGGCTGGCTGTGGCCAATTCTTTGGCCGCGGTAATGAACGGTGCCAGGCAGGTCGAATGTACCATCAACGGTCTGGGTGAACGCGCAGGTAATGCTTCGCTGGAAGAGATCGTCATGGCCGTCCGAACCCGACAGGATGTTTTCCCTTGTGATACGTTGATCGATACGACCCACATCGTGCCGATCAGTAGGCTTGTCTCCAGCGTGACGGGATTTCCAGTGCAGCCCAACAAGGCTATCGTAGGAGCGAATGCGTTTGCCCATGAAGCGGGAATACATCAGGATGGTGTGATTAAAGCCCGTGAGACCTACGAGATAATGCGGGCCGAGGACGTGGGTTGGTCAGCTAATCGCCTGGTGCTCGGCAAGCACTCAGGGCGTCGGGCCTTCACCGACCGACTCTCAGCACTCGGTATTGAGTTTGACTCTGACGTCGAACGTGACGAAGCCTTTGCCAGATTCAAGGATCTGGCGGATAAAAAACACGAGATATTTGATGAGGATTTGCAGACGCTGGTTACGGACAGAGTAGCAAGTCAGGTCAATGAGAAACTTCAGCTCATCTCCATGGAGGCGAATCTCAATTCCGGTGAGATGCCCAGGGCGGAGATCGTACTTAGCGTCGACGGCGTAGAAAAGACCGGTAGAGCCGAGGGTGACGGGGTTGTGGATGCTTCCTATAAGGCCGTTCAGAATGTGTTTCCTTCTGACAGCGAATTGGTTCTGTATTCGGTAAACAATATTACGTCTGGAACAGATTCGCAAGGGGAGGTCAGTGTTCGACTCCAAAAGGAAGGACGAATCGTAAACGGTCATGGGGCCGATACTGATATAGTGGTTGCTTCCGTGAAAGCGTATGTCAATGCACTCAACAGATTGGAAGGTAATCATAGCCAGGTCCACCCGCAACTGAGCAGCACGGTTTAAGGAGATACACCGGGGAGTGGACAGACAGCGCCGCAGCCGCTACTTAGATGCCATGGGCATCACCGGTTGGGTTGATTCACAAATCCAGAATCCAGTAAATAGCAAGGATACTCCGGAGAGCCAAGCTGGCATAGTCGGTGAGGTGCAGGGACAGTCCCAGGACCTGTCTTCTGTCGAGGCAGTCGTACGAGGTTGTAAAGCCTGTGTGCTTCACCAGTCACGCAGTAATACGGTGTTTGGTTCCGGAAGCCTTACGGCCGACTGGCTTCTGGTCGGTGAAGCCCCGGGTGCAGAAGAAGATAAGCAGGGGCTACCTTTTGTTGGTCGGGCAGGCCAGTTGCTGGACAGTATGTTGTACGGTCTGGGGCTGAATCGAGATGAGGTTTATATCGCTAATGTCCTCAAATGTAGACCGCCGCGTAATCGGGATCCCATGGGAGAGGAAGTCCGCAAGTGTGAGCCGTACCTGCATCAACAGATTCGGAATATACAACCGAGAATAATAATCGCAATGGGGCGCTTTGCTGCGCAGTCACTGCTCAAGAAGACGGATCCGATCGGTCGACTGAGAGGTCGAGTGCATGAATACGATAAGTTCGGTATACCGCTTGTTGTGACCTACCATCCGGCCTATCTGCTTCGCTCGCCATTGGAGAAACGAAAAGCCTGGTTGGATCTTACCCTTGCACGGGCAGTATTGGAAAATGCCGGATGAAGACGTCCGTCGAGGACCGCAATCGCTGCCGCCCGATGACACTGTCCGATCTGCACAGGGTTACATCGATTGAGCAATCAGTCGCGGCCTTTCCCTGGACTTCCGGTAATTTTTCTGACTGCCTGGATGCTGGCTATGAATGCTGGGTCATGGAGATGAACGGGCAGGTCGGCGCATATTTGATTATGTCGGTAGGCGGAGGTGATGCGCACCTATTGAATCTAGCCGTAGAGTCACAACAGCAACGATTGGGCTTGGGCAGGCACCTTTTGCGCAAGGCCTGTTTGGACGCGTCACGACTCGGTGCTAGCCGCATTCAACTAGAGGTACGACCGAGTAACGAGGGTGCCAGGGCTCTCTACAAGGAGGAAGGGTTCAAAGAACTGGCGGTGAGGAAAGATTATTATAGGTCGCAGGGTCTCAAGGAAGATGCTTTTGTCATGGAACTTGGGCTCGGGTTTGGTCCTGACTGACGGGCGTAGTTTCTTTTTGATAATCTTTGTCCTGAAGTAGAGGTTTCAGCAGATGCCGAGGAAGGGTTTATCTCGCATGCCTGATCGAAAGAGTCGCAGGGAAGAGATTCAGTCGCTTAGCGACTGGTTCGACACGGGACTCGGTCAGGCACTGACCGACAGTTCGTTGCATCACCTGGCCAAGGTTTTACCGTGCCGTTATCACGATACGGCGGTTCAGATGGGACCTGGCGGTGGGGATTTTCTAACCAATGTAGATTCCAGATTACGTATTTACATCAATACGCATAGTGCGACAGAGGGTCGTTCGAGTGTGGTGTCAGACTGGACCACCGTTCCACTGGGCCGAAATTCGGCTGATCTCTTTGTTTTGGTTCATACCCTGGATTTTACGTCGGACCCCAGAGTGGTATTGCGGGAGGCAGCGACGATACTTGCGCCTGAAGGGAGCCTGGTGGTATGTGGTTTAAATCCATTCGGGATCTGGGGGCTTTACCGACTTTTCTATGGTCGTAAGGAGAGGATGCCGTGGAAAAGCAATTATCTACCTGTCACTCGTATTCAGGATTGGATCTCGTTGCTGGGACTGGAAACCATCGGCGGGTCGATGCATTTTTACCGGCCGCCGTTTGAAAGTACATCTATTCTCAGCCGAACGGCGTTTATGGAAACTGCCGGCAGTCGATGGTGGCCGGCGCTATCCGGTGCGTATATTCTGGTCGCACGGAAAAACAACCTCAATGTTCGGCTGGTACGGGCCCGAAAGGAGCCTGTGGGTCTGCGTGGCAGAAAGCACCTGCAACCGGTGGCCCACCAATCAACAAGAATTCGAGACGGAGGTCTGATGTGACATTTGCCACTGATCAAGCAGAGTTTGTGATCTATACCGACGGTGCCTGCAGAGGAAACCCGGGCGTCGGGGGCTGGGGTGCAGTCGTGCAGCAACCGGATGATGAGAAAGAACTCAGTGGCAGTGAGGAAAATACAACAAACAACCGGATGGAATTGACTGCGGCGGTATGCGCGCTTCAGTCTCTGGCTGCAAGCAGCCGAGTCCGCCTTTATACCGACTCCCAGTACCTTCGTAGTGGCATTACAACATGGATCAATAACTGGAAAAAAAATGGATGGCGAACCTCAGGAGGAAGACCGGTAAAAAACAAGGATCTGTGGCAGGGTCTTGATGAGGTAAGTCAAGGACACCGCATAGACTGGTATTGGGTCAAAGGCCACTCGGGGAATAGTGGTAATGAGAGGGCAGACGCCTTGGCCAATCAGGCGATCGATCGATTGATCCAGCGTCAGGCAGTTTAATCCTGGAAGTCTAATGCGCCAGATCTTTCTTGATACCGAAACCACAGGGCTGGAGTGGGAAGCTGGCCACCGCGTGATTGAGATCGGTTGCGTGGAGGTTATGAACCGACGCCAGACCGACCGTCATTTCCACCGCTATATCAACCCGCAACGGGATATTAATGCTGAGGCCATTGAGGTTCACGGTATTACTCCGGAGTTTCTCGCGGGTAAGCCAATATTTGCCGATGTGGCCAGTGAGTTTGTTGAATTCATAAAGGACAGCGAGTTAGTTGCCCACAACGCTGCGTTCGACGTTGCTTTCCTGGATAATGAAATAGAGTTAACTCAGCTGGACTACGGGCCCATAGAAAGCTATTGCGAGATTACGGACAGTCTTGCAATAGCCAGGCGTATACACCCGGGCCAGCGTAACAGTCTGGATGCACTGGCCAGACGGTATAGCATCGATAACAGTCACAGGACCTACCACGGGGGCTTACTCGACGCACAAATACTGGCGAAGGTTTACATGGCGATGACCGGTGGTCAGACCGATCTCACATTTGACGATGACAGAAGATCGATTTTTGCTCAGAACAGGGCTCACACAAATGATGCCAGGAACAACGAACGGGAAAAAGGCGGGTTTGTGGTAGTGTGCGCAGATGAGGATGAAGTCGCTGAACATACAAAATGGATCACGTTGCTTGGGGAAGATTGCTTGTGGACCAGGGGAGACCACTAGCTGCCCAGAAACCGTGATCGGCATTGATCAACATTCGGCAGAATGTTCTGGGCAGAACAAAGGAGAAAACAATGAGTGAAAGTCGAATATATCCCGTACCCAAGGATTTCTCAGACACGGCATATATTGACAAGGCGCTATACGAGGAACTGTATCAGAAGTCGATCGCGGATCCCGAAGCCTTCTGGGCTGAGCAAGCCGGTAAATTGCTGAACTGGTCGAAGAAATGGGACAGGGTCATGGATTTTGACTTCCGTAGCGGCCAGATCAGTTGGTTTGAGGGAGGCCGGATCAACGCGACGGTCAATTGCCTGGACAGACACCTGGGGACGCGCGGTGACCAGGCCGCAATCATCTGGGAGTCTGATCAACCTGACGAAGACCTGATCGTGACGTATGCGGAGTTGCACGAAAAAGTTTGCCGGTTTGGAAATCTTCTAAAATCCAGAGGCGTAAAGAAGGGAGACCGGGTCTCTATTTATATGCCGATGATTCCGGAAGCGGCTGTCGCAATGTTGGGTTGCGCGCGAATCGGAGCGGTCCATTCGGTGGTCTTTGGCGGTTTCTCTCCCGATGCGCTGCGTGACAGGATTCTCGACTCGGACTGTCGCGTCGTTGTTACAGCGGACGAAGGGCCCAGGGGAGGGCGGAATGTGCCATTGAAGGCAAACGTAGAAAAAGCGCTGGAAGAGTGCCCTGAAGTCCATACAACCATTGTCGTAAAGAGAACCGGTACGGATGTTCCGCTTAATGCTGAGAGAGACGTCTGGTACCACCAAGGTATGGAGGATGTGTCCACCGAGTGCGCAGCAGAGGAAATGCAAGCCGAAGACCCACTCTTTATTCTCTATACCTCCGGGTCGACTGGAAAACCGAAGGGCGTATTACACACCACGGCGGGCTATCAGCTATATACAGCGATGACTCACCGTTATGTGTTCGATTACCGTGACGGCGACGTCTATTGGTGCACCGCAGATGTCGGCTGGATTACAGGGCACTCGTACATCGTTTATGGGCCGTTGGCTAATGGTGCGACTACGCTGATGTTTGAGGGTGTTCCCACTTACCCCGATTCAAGCCGGTTCTGGCGGATCGTTGACAAGCATGCTGTCAATATCTTCTATACCGCCCCGACTGCAATCAGGGCTCTCATGGGGCAGGGCGATGAACCAGTCCGGTGCACCGACCGATCTTCATTACGTTTGCTCGGGACCGTAGGTGAACCGATCAATCCCGAAGCGTGGGAATGGTATTACAACGTGGTTGGTGACGGTCGATGCCCAGTCGTTGATACGTGGTGGCAGACGGAAACGGGAGGCATACTAATAACACCTCTGCCGGGAGCGACCGACCTCAAACCAGGTTCGGCAACCCGACCCTTTTTCGGTGTAGTGCCCGCTTTGGTGGATGATGAGGGCAATGAACTGGAAGGCGCTGCCAGCGGTAACCTGGTCATCAAGAGATCTTGGCCGGGTCAGATGAGGACGGTTTATGGTGATCACGAACGGTTTGTACAAACCTATTTTTCGAGTTTCCCTGGCTATTACACGACCGGAGATGGGGCACGGCGGGATGAGGACGGTTATTTCTGGATCACCGGGCGGGTTGACGATGTCATCAATGTTTCGGGTCACCGGATGGGGACGGCTGAAGTGGAAAGCGCGCTCGTTCTGCATGATGCGGTTGCCGAGTCAGCAGTCGTCGGGTATCCCCACGAAATCAAAGGTCAGGGAATTTATGCGTACGTTACGCTGATGTCAGGCACGGATCCGGATCAATCGATTCGCCAGGAACTTATTGATCTGGTACGTAAGGAGATTGGCGCCATTGCAAGCCCGGATATTATCCAGTGGGCTCCGGGTCTTCCTAAGACCCGCTCAGGCAAGATCATGCGGCGGATTCTCAGAAAGATCGCTGCCAACGAAGTCGATGACCTGGGGGATACGTCAACGCTTGCTGAACCATCTGTTGTGGACGAGTTAGTCTCAAACCGGGCAGTGAAGTAGACTGCTCTCAGGCTCGACTGTTCGGCGGGTTGCTGGGACATATTGAAAAGGACTATACTCGCGCGCCCGGAGAACAATAGAACTCCTCCTTGCCTCACCGTGATCTGACGGGAGGCGCTTACCCACAAGGAGAAAACATGCGTCATTACGAGATTGTGTTTCTCGTTCACCCAGATCAGAGCGAGCAGGTTCCCGCGATGATTGATCGCTACCGAACCGTTGTGGATGACGGTGGCGGCCGGATCCATCGTATGGAGGACTGGGGCAGACGCCAGCTCGCTTACCCCATTGAAAAGGTTCATAAAGCGCACTATGTGCTCATGAATATCGAATGTGGTCAGGCTGTGCTGGATGAGATCAATAACCTGTTCAGATTCAATGATGCTGTTATACGGAATCTGATCATCAAGAAAAACGACGCTGTCACGGAACCTTCATTTCTCGCTCAAAGCGGGGAGGAACCGGAAGGCACCATAGACGAGACAAAACCGGCCGCCGACTCCCAGGAGGCCGTGAGTGGACAAGATGCCAGCTCCGGTGATCCGGTAGATCCGCCAGGTTCGTCGGAAGAATCCGTGCCAGAGAAGGAGCCTGAGGCCTCCTCGAATCAGGGTGCCTCGACTAAAGATCCCACCCCCGATACAGCGGAAAATGAGGAGACAACCGATACGGTAGTCGGTGAATTGCCGGAAAATTCACTGGAGAAGCAATCATGATAAGGCACAGTCGCAGACGCAAGTATTGTCGATTCACAGCACTCGGCGTCAGCAAAATCGACTACAAAGATCTGGACACGTTGAAAGCGTACATTACCGAAACCGGAAAGATTATTCCGAGCCGAAATACTGGAACAAAACCACGGTACCAACGCCAATTAGCGACTGCAGTAAAGCGCGCACGCTACCTTGCGCTTCTACCATATAGCGATCAACATTAAATGGGGTGATCCGATGGAACTGATACTAATGGAAAAAGTGCAAAATCTGGGAGAACTGGGTGATGTCGTACAAGTTAAATCAGGCTATGCCCGAAATTTTTTAGTCCCACAGGGCAAAGCGATGTTGGCAACAGAAAGTGCCAAGCAAAAAGTCGATGAGCGTCGTAAGGAACTTGCCAAGCTTGAAAGCGAACGTCTTGATATTGCAAAGGCAAAATCAGAGCTGTTACCCGAGCATTTGACCGTGGTCCGTAAGGCAGGTGACGAAGGCCAGTTATTCGGGTCAGTGTCTGCTGTTGATGTCGCAGAACTCCTTCAGAGTGCTGATCTGGCGATTCAGAGATCAGAAATTGATATGCCAGACGGCCCGATCAAAGAAGTAGGCGACCACAAGGTTCAGATCATACTTCATCCTCAGATTCACCAGACCCTGGGCATAACGGTTGTTGCCGAAGAAGAATCAACCGAAGACTGAGGGGTTCTACAATCCGTTTCAGTGGAATTTACTGGGCCAGGCATTGTGAGACTGGCCTTTTTTACGCCCTGGTGATGAAGAAACCGGCTAGCGGTAAATTCAGCGTTCCAGAAATGCAGAATTAAGTTAAAGTTCGCGTTCACCCAGGCCAGGATCAAGAGTAACCTCAGGTTCATGCCGGACGCTCAATCAGGTTCAACCCCAAAGCGGGATTTTCCGCTTCCTCCCCAAGCTTTAGAAGCTGAGCAGTCGGTTTTGGGCTGCCTGCTGTTGGATTCCCGAGGCTGGGATGAGGTCTCGGAGACGGTCCTGGTTGAGGACTTCTACACCCGGCCCCACCGTGAGATTTTCAGCGCAATTAAAGCGTTGCATGATGCAGACGAACCGGTGGATGTGGTTACGGCCTCCGAATGGTTGGGGAACAACGGAACGTTAGACAAAGCCGGCGGCCTGACTTATCTGGGTGAACTCGCAAAAAATACGCCGGGAACGGCAAATGTAGCCGCCTATGCTGGGATCGTCCGGGAGCGTTCGATTCTTCGCAGATTGATTGGTGCTTCCTCCCAGATCGCAGAAAAAGCCTACAACCCCGAAGGATCCAGAATTGAAGATTTACTTGAGTATGCTGAAAAACTGGTTTTCGATATATCGGAGACGGACCGACGCCAGGCGTCCGGTTTCGTGCCTGTCCAGGGGCTTTTGACAGAAGCGCTTGACCGTATTGAAGAACTGTACGAATCGGGCGAGACCATGACCGGCGTTGCAACCGGTTTCAAAGATCTTGATGAACTCACCTCCGGCCTGCAACCTTCGGATCTTGTCGTTGTGGCGGGGCGGCCATCGATGGGAAAGACCAGCCTGGCCATGAATATCGCAGAAAATGCTGCCGTTGGATTCAAACTGCCAGTGGCGGTGTTCAGCATGGAGATGCCGGGTCAGCAACTTGCCATGAGAATGCTATCTTCTCTGGGGCGTATTAATGCCCATCACGTCCGCACCGGTAAGCTAGCTCGTGACGACTGGCCAAGGCTAACTTCGGCTGTTGAATTGCTTGATCAAGCGCCCATATTTATAGATGACACTCCCGCACTCACACCCTCGGAACTCAGGTCCAGAGTCCGCAGACTGGTACGGGACAAGGGAAAGCTGGGATTGATTGTTGTCGATTATCTTCAGTTGATGCAGTCCGGTGAAGGCAGTGAGAACCGAGCTGTTGAGGTGGCTAATATTACTCGTGCACTGAAGATCGTAGCCAAGGAAATATCTGCGCCAGTTATCGTTCTTTCTCAGCTTAACCGAGGACTCGAACAGAGACCCAATAAAAGACCGGTCATGTCCGATTTGCGGGAATCGGGTGCGATCGAACAGGATGCTGACGTGATTATTTTTATCTATCGAGACGAGATCTACAACGAAGACAGTCATGACAGGGGAACAGCGGAAATCATCGTCGGAAAGCAGAGAAACGGCCCAACGGGCACTGTCCGTCTGACGTTTCTCGGGGAATACACTCGGTTTGAAAATTTTATATCTGAATTTTCCGATCGGGTTGCTTGAGTATTGTCTGCTGTCTGCCGGCAGCAAAAGTGGCTGGTTTTTTTCCCCATGAGTCCGGTTAAAGTGTCAGGGTTAGATGTCTGTTTCACTTACTCAGAGTAGTCCAGACCCAGTGCAATCCTCATCAAACAAGACGGAGTTCGTCTGCCAGCACTGCGACTTTCGTTATCCGAAATGGGCAGGTCAGTGCTCGGAATGTGGAACATGGAATTCACTGAGTGAAATTTCCGTAAAGCGTTCTCATAACGTGTTGCGAAAAAGAACAGAAAGCGTGATACAACCGGTCGTTTTGAATGAGATTGTCAAACAGAATGTCGTCAGATTGGAAACGGGACTGGGCGAGTTTGATCGAGTCCTTGGTAGCGGGATGGTGGAAGGAACAGTTGTTCTACTCGGAGGTGAACCGGGAATAGGCAAGAGCACTCTGGCACTGCAATGTGCGTCCATGCTGTCCACTAAAAGAACGGTGCTTTACGTTAGCGGAGAAGAGTCACTGCAGCAAATCGCTCTGCGGGCTGGTAGGATGGGTCTCAGCGAGTCACCTGTGCGGCTCCTTTCTGACACGAATCTTGAAACTGTCCTGGAATCTGCAACTGACGTGCGTCCGGGTTTCCTTGTGGTTGACTCTATTCAGACACTTTCGATGCCGGGACTTGAGGCAGCACCAGGAAGTATCAGTCAGATAAGAGCCTGTGCCGAACAGTTAGTCAGGTTCGCGAAAGGTTCTAACACAGTTGTGCTTTTGATCGGACATGTGACCAAAGAAGGCACACTCGCTGGCCCGAAAGTATTAGAACACGTTGTTGATGCAGTGTTGTATTTCGAGGGAGATCCCGACAGTCGCTTCAGGTTAGTCAGAACATTCAAGAATCGTTACGGCCCGGTCAACGAGATCGGAATATTTGCAATGACCCAATCAGGTCTTCGGGGGGTCAGCAATCCTTCAGCAATGTTTTTGTCTTCCAGCGACATGTTGTCGAGCGGCAGGGCAGTCCTGGCTATGCAGGAGGGCAGTAGGCCTTTACTGGTTGAGGTGCAGGCGCTTGTCGATGAGAGTGCTCTTTCCAACCCACGGCGGGTGTTCGTAGGATTAGACAATGGACGAATTGGCATGCTTTTAGCGGTGCTCAGTCGTCATGCGGGAATCTCCTTGGCCAATCGTGATCTGTACGTTAATGTGGCTGGTGGCCTACGCATAACCGAAACCGCTTCTGATGTTGCGGTGGCAATGGCTGTGGTGTCGAGTTTTATTGACGTGCCGTTCCCCGCCGGTATGGTCTGTTTTGGTGAGATCGGGCTGGCCGGTGAGGTCCGTCCCGTTCAGCGAGGTATGGAGCGGTTAAAGGAAGCGCATAAGCTCGGATATCAATGTGCCGTAATTCCGAGAGCCAACTGGACGAAAAAGGCGATGTCAGGAATGGAGGTTTTCTGCGCAGAGACCGTGGCGGACTTGGTCTCGCAGTTCAAATAGGTTGTGTATCACTTAACTTCTCGATAAAAACGATAACTATAGATATGTCGTCCTGGCTGCCGTATTCCAGGGCTTTCTCCATGAGGTTCTTTATTTTTTCTTCATATCCAGACGAGCTCGAAAGCAGGATTTCACGAATCTCGTTATCGGGTACAAGATCTGACAAACCATCGCTGCAAAGCATGTAGAGGTCCTGCGCGGCGATTGTTGACGAGATCAAATCAGGTTCAAATATATCCTCCGTGCCGATTGAACGAAGCAGGTACCCAGAGGCGTATCCTGTTCTTAACTTCCGGTTGCTCGCAAACGTGTGATCTTCGTTGAGTTGTGAAAGAGAACCGCCTCTCAGGCGATATAGACGCGAATCACCGACATGAAGTGCGGTCAGTTCGTCTACGCCAAAATACACTGCAAGTAGAGTGGTACCCATGCCGGACAAATCAATTTTCGCATCGGCGAGTTCCCGAATCCTGTCATGAGCTAACAATGCGCTACGCAGAAACACCTGTTGGACATGGGCGTTGTCAAGTGCATCGGTGGCTTCTGATGTTTGTGTCGTGAACTGTTCGGCAACGGTTTCTACAGCCATCCGGCTGGCGACTTCACCAGCGGCTCGTCCTCCGATTCCATCTGACAGGATAGCGAGCCTAGCTTCGGGGATGGTCGTTATGCAGTCTTCGTTCACATCATGGGACCTGCCTTGGATGGTGCCGTGGAAGAAGGTCAGCTGCATAATTTCGGTTTCCTTTACTTGACCAGCAGATAGACACCTTGCCGGTGTCGGGTTAGATGTCTCTCAAAAGCTCGTTAATACCCACCTTCGACCGCGTGGTCTCATCGACTTTTTTGACAATGACAGCACAGTAGAGGCTGTGTGTGCCATCGGTGGCAGGGATGGAGCCGGACACGACTACCGACCCGGCTGGCACGCGGCCGTAGCTTATTCGGCCCGTCGAGCGATCAAGTATACGGGTGCTCTGTCCGATAAATACCCCCATAGATATCACTGACCCCCGTTCTACGATTACTCCTTCGACAATTTCGCTTCTGGCTCCAATGAAGCAGTCGTCTTCGATTATGGTAGGCGCCGCCTGCAAGGGTTCGAGAACGCCGCCTATTCCGACCCCGCCGGACAGGTGTACATTTCGACCAATTTGCGCACAAGACCCCACCGTGGCCCAGGTATCTACCATCGTGCCTGAGTCAACATAAGCGCCGATGTTGACGTAGCTCGGCATCAGTATCACGTTTGGTCCCAGATAAGCGCCTTTCCTGACCATAGCCGGGGGCACGACTCGGTATCCACCCGCTTGAAATCCGGCTGCATCAAAATCATCGAATTTCCCGGGTACCTTATCGAAATACTTGGTATCGCCGGAAGTGAGAACGTTGTTTTCGCGGAACGTGAAAGACAGTAGCACGGCCTTTTTCAGCCAGTCGTTAACCAGCCAGTCGGAGCCGGCCGGTTCTGCCACCCGCTCGTTCCCAGAGTCAAGCGCGGCAATCGCACTGTTGACCGCAGTTTGCACTTCGGAGGTCGGTCCATGGCTTTTAAACTCAGATCGGTGTTCAAACGCGTCTTCAATGATCTTGGCTATATCCTTCATTTATGTTCCCTTTTATCCGTACAATTGGCCGTCAGGACGGCAGTGCGGACCGTATCTGCCTGGAGATCCGGTCGCGGTACGCGAAGTCGTCTATGCGACGCCCATCACGATCGGTGATGTAGAAGATGTCTTCTGCCCTTTCGCCAAACGTGCTGACCTTTGCACTGACCAGACTGATCTTACACTGAAGAAAGGCTTTGGCAACATGATGTAGGAGACCAGGTCGGTCCTGTGCAATGACCTCCAGTGCCGTAGTATCCGAACCTGGCCGATCGTTGAATCGTACTACGGTGTCGATCTGGAAGTGCCGCAAGGTTCTCGGTAGCCTGGCCTGCTTAGGATCTTTTCCAGGTTGTGGATTGAGAATCTGGTTCTTCATGCGGCTGATCAACCAGGGTGACGATGACAACGGGCGCTGGTTTTCATACTGACTCAGAACCACAAAAACCATTATGACCAGTCCCCCTCGGACTTTGTGTACCCGGGCGTCAACAATGTTGAGATTCTCTTGGTCAAATCCGGCAGTCACATTGGAGAGGAGCTCCTGGGAGTCGGCCGAACAGACGAAAACCTGAATGGAGTCCGATTTGTCATCAGTTCTCGAATCGACGATGGGAACATCGGCTAAGGATGATGACACCAGTAACCGTGTATGCCATGCGATATCCTCAGGTTTGTTTCGCAGAAAATAATCGTCATTCAGCAACTGCCACGCCTGAATGGCCTGTTTTTCTGAAATTGTAGATTCTTTCAGTGTGTTGAGACTTTCCTTTTTGAGATCGATGATCCGCTCTTCCCGTTTGATCGGTGTTCCCCGGTCCCGTCGCAATGCCTGGCTGGTAGCAGCGTGCAGGTCGCTCAGAAGCTTTCCTTTCCAATCGTTCCAGACGTGTGGGCTGGTGCCCCGGATGTCAGCGACGGTCAACAGGTAGAGATTGTCCAAATGTTCCTGGTCACCTGTCTGTCTAGCAAACCTGTCGATGACATCGGGATCGGAAATATCTTCTCTTTGTGCAGTCCACGACATCAACAGGTGGTTTCGTACTAGCCACGAGACAAAGTGGCAATCATAGTCACTCATATCATGGCGTTTGCAAAAGCGGAAGGCTTCTGTTTCGCCCATTTTAGAGTGGTCTCCACCTTGACCCTTTGAAACGTCGTGGAAAAGTGCCGCAAGAAATAAACGGTGCCGTTTGAACAAGGCGCCCATGATTTGGCTGGCTTGAGGCAGTTCGAGTTCATGTTCCGGCAGCTCGAGCCGCCTCAAGTTTCTTACGACAAAAAGCAAATGAGCATCGACTGTGTAGACATGAAACAGATCGTGCTGCATCTGCCCCACGATGCGGCCGAACTGGGGTATATAAGAACCCAGAATTCCATAGGCCGTCATCTGCCTCAAAGCGCGGGTCTGTCCCAGCGGTGCTCGCATGATTTCCATAAACAGGCTTCGACACCGTATATCCCGACGAAATTCAGAATTGATGAGTTTCAAGTTGCTCCGAATAAGGCGGACGGTGCCAGCTCTGATTCCCTTCAGATCAGGATTCTGCTGCAGGAGCAAAAACACCTCCAGCAATGCGAAGGGATATTTCTGAAATACATCAGGTTGGCGTGCTTCAATGTAGCCACCACTCTGCTGAAACCTGCGATTCAGCGGGTTTGGGTCTGACCGGGGAGACGGGCTGACGTTGTCTTGAATCTGTTGTAGAAGAATCTCGTTGAGCAGTCTGATTTCTCTGGCAGTCCGGTAATAGCGTTTCATCAGCTTTTCGACCGCCAGATTAGCGGAATCCGTATACCCAAACTGAACCGCAATTTCCCGCTGATAATCGAAGAGGAGGCGGTCCTCTGACCTATCTGAAAGAAAATGAAGAGCGTTGCGTAGTCTCCAGAGAAAATTCCTCCCTCGAATTAACCCCCTTAGCTCTGCCTCTGTAAGGTAGTTCAGTGGGATTAGCTTCCGCAGGCTGAAGACACCCAGACAGCGCCGGGCTATCCACTCCATGGTGTGTATATCTCGTAGGCCGCCAGGCCCCTCTTTGAGGTGAGGTTCGAGATTGTAAGCGGTGTCATTGTAACGGAGGTGTCTGTTTGTCTGTTCATCCAGCTTTGCTTTGATGAACTGATTGGCTGTCCACATCCTTGAAGTGTCAGTGCGTGACCTCAGTTGGGTCAGCAGATTATGGTTTCCCGAGAGAAACCGAGATTCCATCAAGTTGGTCATCACAGTCACGTCCTGGGCACACTGTGTGGTGCACTCTTTAAGAGTTCTGACACTGTGAGCTACATTGAGACCGATGTCCCATAAGAATCGAATGAGGTTGCCGGTGAATTCCCTCTGTTTGCGTCCCGGAGTTCGTTGATACAGGACCAGCAGGTCGATATCCGAACCGGGTTGCAACTCCCCTCGTCCATATCCACCAACCGCAATATGAGCTACTGAGCGTTCTTGATCGGCTGACGGTACGAAGGAACTCCAGGCAGCTATTAGAATCTGGTCCATCATCCAGGCATGCGCACTTACGATCTCTTGGGCCGGTGCGCCTTTGTCGTGATA